>CAZXJX010000059.1:0-6909 GCA_964641235.1 uncultured Planctomycetia bacterium | reverse complement strand
ACTGTATCGGTTGCATTATCAAAGGTGATACCCGCATTAGCGGCTAAAGCGCCTGATAAGGTCATGCCCTCTGCCTCTATGAGGTCTGAGAAGGCAAAATTGTCTGTGCCTGCGCCTGTGAAGGTGATGGTCTCGGAGTTGGTATTGCCGAAGGTTAGACTTAAGTTAACTGCTGCGGCATCTGAGGCATTGCCTATTTTAAAGTCTGTGCCAGAGGTGCCTGTAACTGAGGTAGCGCCAGCATATAAGGTTCCATCGACTTCTAAGCTTCCATCTACGAATAGGTCGCCATTTGCAGTGGCGCTGTTTACGGTATGCGTCCCGTCTGTTATCATAACAGGACCACCTGTGAAGTAGCCTGAATAATTTGTATCTGCGCCTGAGGCTGTGGCATAGATGCCGTAGCCAGTTGTGGTGCCTGCAGTCTTACCGACAGCTGAAAAATATCCTCCATATAGAGAGTGGGTGCCGGTTGAGGTATTGGCTGAATTATCGGCTACTACATATGCTCCATATAGAGTGTTAGCTAAGGCGTTAGCGCCTTCGGTTACAGCTAAATCTATTCCGCGGAAGGTATCAGCAAGAGTTGTTGGGGTATGGGTAAAGTTTAGGTCAAGGCCTTCTTCAGTAGTGCCGCCGGATGGAGCCCAGGTGGCTGTAATATCTACAGCTTCACCTGTAGTTAAGGTAGTTGAGGCGATACCGAAGGCATTGCCTGTTGTGCCTGAGCTGTCTATATCAAATATGGCATCTGGGGTTGAGTCATTTATTCCTACACCGCCTGAGCCCTTAGGCATAATGCCTATCGAGACATTTGTTTCACCTGATGCGGTAAGTGTCGGGTTCGTACCTGTTGCGGCATTGGCTAAGGTTATCTCATTTACTGCAGTGGTAACTGTATCCAATATTAAAAGTTCATTTCCATTTGCGTCTGCAATAAAGCCTAAATCAGCGAATTTAGGTGCGGTTAAAGTTTTATTTGATAGGGTCTGAGCTGCGTCATCGCCAACCACTACGCCTGCATCATCTGGGAACGTGAAAGTTCTGTCTGCGGTCAAACCTGTTGTGCTTAATGTAGCGCCACTGCCATCGGTATTTATTTCGAAGGTATCGGCGGTTGTGCCTGTCAGATTGCTTCCGCCTGCACCTGTTATCGTTCCTGCGGCGGTGACATTTCCTGAATTATCGACCTTAAACATTGAGGTTCCTGCAACCTGCGTATCTATGAGATTACCTGTAAATCCAGTTATCGCATTAATCGCTAATTGTGTGCCATTTGCAGAGCTATTGAAAAATCCGGCAGTTGAGCCATCCCAGTCATCTGTTCCTATAGAAAGCAATCCATAATTGGCTGAATTTGTGCCGTTGTAAACTTGAACGCGGCTTGTGCCTCCCATTTGCAAATCAAGCAGCTTATCAGCGGTTCCAGGTGCGCTTGTCTCTGTGACGTTAAGTTTTATACCAGTATAGTTTCCGCTGGTGGTTTTATTTATAGTTGCGGCCAGGTCATAAGCGATCTCATTGCCTGTTGCAGCGCTCTTAGTCACAGAACCAGTTAAACTATAACCAGATGCGGGATTTAATGCCAATGCGGCGTTATATCCAGAGATTATGTCCACATAGAGATACTGCCACGCTAAACTCGATGAGCCTAAATTATATGTAGAGTCAGCCGATGGAACAAGGCTCGAGCCAAAACGTCCCGTCGCTGTAAGCGTATCTGAACTGGAATCGCCTAACGTAACTCCTGAATCAAAATATGCGGCGCCGTCTGTTTCTAATTTTCCGGTGATATGCAAATCATCGTTTGACGTCGCATTGGTGTTTGTCCCGGAGGCGTCGCCAATCTGCGTGTTGCCTCCGCTTCCAGGGGCTATTACCAAATCTTCATTATCGGCGGTCGTAATATCTACCGGCACGCCATCAAAAAGGAGTTGGCCGGCGTGGGCTAGTCCGCGGTCCATGGTCCATGGCCCATAGTTTAATAATAGTAAACTAATAAACCAGCAAACTAAAAAATGAACAAATGAATTTCTATTCTTTATAACCATTTTAACCCCTCCTTTTTTATCTACCTTGTCCACCTACGAGGTGGAATAGGTAGTCTATTCCAATGTGAACATAAAGGCCTCTTCCCCAGCCGGGGCTTCTTCTTCCGAATTTTTGAATTTACCTTTAAGGGTTATTGTCCCTGCACCTTTTAAAGTTACAGTTCCATTTTTTCGAATATATATTGCGTCATCAGAGGTAGCGCTCGGGGAGATTGTGCCATAAATAAAGTTATTACTCGTCCATGCCGAGGTATAGGCCCCACCCACACTTATAGATTTTGCCTCATATGTCGTGCTAGAAATGACGCTTGCGTCTTTAAGGTCAATTATCGCGTTATCGGCTGAGGTGGGAACTCCTGCGGAAAACCAATTCTGACTATCCGACCACGATGTGCCATCTCCTGAACCAATCCAACCTTTATCCGCTGCATAAACCGCTGTCGAAAATAAAAGAAGAAAAAGAAAAATAGGGGACGTTACACTTTGGGACACTCCACTTCTTATTATACTATTAAATTTTTTTAGTGGCCTGTCCCTAAATGGCACGTCCCCTCTCCTATGGTCTTACAAATAGCGCAGCGCCTGCGATATCCATCTTGGTGACTTTGAATTCAACCTCTCCTTCTAAAATAACAAAATCTTCTACATCTTCATCGTCATCATAATCCTGTAAACCGTTCGTTCCCAATGAAAGTAGATTTAAGCCCAACTCAACACTTGTTTGCGGCCTATCAGTAAGTATAGCATGTCCTGTCGGGTATTCAATGGTATAGGAATCTATTGTAGGAACAGCTAACCCCTCACGTTTAAAATTGACTGTCAAACGCCACTCTTTGCCGCTCGATGGCTCTGCCTCCAATCGAATTACATCTTTATCATCTATCCCTGACAGATTCGTAATAAACAATATCTTTATATCCTTCGAGTTGGGGATATTCATCTTCATTCCTTCTCTTAAGCTCACTGAGCCGCCCCTGGCAGGGCTGTTGCGCAAGTTTACAAAGCTTAGGAGTTCTTTCTTTTTAACTTTTTTGCCCTCGGCAGAGCCGATTCTTGCTGGAATGCTTATCTCTATAAAAATTTCTATCCCGGCAATAAACTGAAAATCTTCCTCATCGACATCCCCGCCTTCTGCAAGTTCGCTATTTGCATTATCATAATATCGAAGCAAGAAATTTGTAACTTTTATGCCGAATGGGTTTTTCGATATAACGCGCTCGCCTCTCTCATCTCTGAAATATATATGTCCTTCTTCCTTTATCCAGTTATAACTGCTTATAACATCTGGGTTTTTTTTCGCATCCGGGTGATAAATAAATCGAAGCAGGCTTCCCGGCGCAATATTCAAACCAAGTTGCACTTTATTCAATTCCTCTTTTTTGCCCCAGTCTAAAATCGTAACGGGGATGGAATGATATATATCTTCCTCGGAAAGACGTGTTTCGCCTATAGGAATAGCTGTGCCGGGTTTTATGTGCCTATTTAAAGTATAAATTTTCACTCCGCTTTGCGCCATATGCGTATCGTCACTCCAAGGGTACACCACTTCCACCTCATCTTGATAAGCTTTTATAACTTCAAGAGAGTCTCTCAAACCATAGCCATCCGGTGGCCCTTCTGTCAAGTCCTGCATAATTTGAGATGCCACTTTTTGAAGCATCAATTCATCTTTGATGTATCCCCAACTTTGCAATGCCGTAACGACGCTCCAGTAAATTGCCGCAGCAATAAATACGGATATTGTAACGGCAACTAAAAGTTCGATAAGCGTAAATCCATTTGGGGACGTTCCATTTGGGGACAGGCCAGTCACAAGTGAAGTGTCCCCAAATGGAACGTCCCCTATTTTTCTTTTGTTTCTTTCAACCAAGTTGTATCCTCCAACAAAGTGACCAATTCAACTAATGGTTTATCGTTGAGCTTTTCGCTTAAAAAAACCGAAACCTTAACCTTTAACGGGTCAGAGTCAAGGTCAATATCAGTTAAAACTCTCCATTTTTGATTATTTAATTCTAACGGCGGCTCATCTAAAGGCGGTGAATAGGTGTCACCTGTTTCCTTTAATTGGTCTATAGTGAAATTTAAATTTTTTATCCGCTCCATCTGCCATTTCGCTAAATTCAAAGCTGTAATGGTCACCCCGGTCGTGGAGGAACTTACTAGAGATTGCGAGAAAAGTTGCATCATAGGAACAAAAAGCACCGCCAATACTGCCAAAGCTATTAG
Source organism: uncultured Planctomycetia bacterium (assembly GCA_964641235.1). Lineage (GTDB taxonomy): Bacteria > Omnitrophota > Gorgyraeia > Pluralincolimonadales > CAZUZR01 > CAZXJX01. The sequence continues at coordinate 2,632 of CAZXJX010000059.1, read as the reverse complement.
AATCTCAGCATATGTAAAACCTTTTTTTGTCATCGCATTAAAAGGAGTTGTATTTCAGTTGAATTTTTCGTTTTGACCCACCGATTTTGCCAATCGCAGTTATAATAGATTCGGCGAAATCGAGCTTTACTTCATAGGTGCCATCGCCTAAAGTTGTTGGTGTAATAAAATACGCTTCTTTAGTAACTATTATAGCCTGAGATTGTAATTGATGGATGGCATGATTTATTCCCGCCTCCGCTAAATAAAGCACCTTTGCCTGGTTGACCTCATACTGACTGCTTAAATGCAAAGAGAACAAAAAGACGGCTAAGCTGGCGCCTATTAAGCTTATCGTCAGGACAACGATAAGAACGCCAAAAAGAACCGCGCCTTTTTCGCTACCAATCGCTTGGCTTTTGCTCAGCATAACTACTCCATTTTGAACTAAGCGGCTCTGTTATATCAACGACGACATCTGCCTTGTCAGTAATATAAGTCCAACCGCCATCGTTCGACAACTCTTGGTCACTTGTTAAATCTTCTATTGAGTTATTGCCTTTTTTTGAGGATACCATCTCAGGGGGAATGCGGTCTAAATAAGGCCTCTGCACCCCCATATCATCATATGTTTTGGTCAATAATTCTTCCAGGCTTTCAGGGTATGCGCCTTCCTTCGCCCTAAATAAAGTGATGCGGGTTCGCAAGGAATTGAGGTTTGTTTGAGTAGCTGCGATTCTGGCTTCCACATCAAAGCCGATAAAATTCGGAATTATCGTCGTGGCTAAAATCGCAATTATCGTTATAACTATGAGGATTTCGATTAACGTAAAACCGCCTGCATTATTATGTTTCATCGCCAACTCCTTCTAATATCTTATTATCTTTATTAAATTGAATATCGGCAACAGAACGGATAGCGCGATAAATCCCACTACCACCCCCATAATCAATAATAAAAATGGTTCAAGTAGGCTCGTAAGATTCCGCAGAGCATATTCTACCTCGGGTTCGTAAAAGGAGGAGACTTCCGCAAACATCTCATCTAATTTGCCGGATTTTTCTCCGCTATTTATAAGTTGAATCACCATCGGAGGGAAAATTCCTGATGCCTTAAAGGTTTCCGTTATGTTTTGCCCTTCTCTTATTGCCGCTCGGATATTTTCGAATGTCCTTCGAAGGACTAAATTAGGAATTGTGTCTTCTACTACACGAAGCCCGTCGAGAAAAGGGATGCCCGTTTTAGTCAATGCGGACATCGCACGACTAAATCTGGAAATCATTACTTTAAGGTACAATTCCCCAAAAAATGGAAAATTCAAAATTTTTCGGTCAATGCTATATCTTCCCTGAGGCGTAGATAGGTATCTTCTGAACCAAAGCACCAAAAAAATTAAAGCGCCTAAAACGACATACCATAAATTCCTCAAAATCCAACTCAAGTTTAAAATTACCCTTGTGGGAAGCGGCAGTTTTGCTTGCGAGGTCTGAAATATAGCTACAAAATGCGGAAGCACAGCAATCAAAATGAAGTTCACGACGAGAAACGACAAAAGGACTAAAGCGATGGGATAGACCAGCGCCGATTGAACGCGCGTTCTAATCTCTAATTCCTGCGTTCCTAAGCCTGCTAGTCTCTCTAATACCTCATCTAATAGACCTCCCATTTCTCCAACCTTCACCATCGAAACAAAAAAATTATCAAAGACCTTAGGATGTTTTAAAACCGCTTCGGAAAAACTTAAGCCCCCCTGGACATCGCGCATAATCTGTTTTATTATTTCTTTAAATTTAGGATTGTGAACCTGCTCAGCAACGTTATCGAGTGCGGAAGTTAGGGTATTTCCTGTGCGAAGGAGCGTGGTTAACTGGCGGGTAAAAACTATTATCTCTTGGCGATTAATCCCTTTAAATCTTTGGCTAAAAGAAGTGAATAACTCCTGAAGCCTAGGTCGGGCCGAAATTTGAATTATACTATAACCTAAGTCCCTGAGGCCAGATGCTACAGAAAATTCATCGTTACTCTCGATAGCTCCAGTGATTAATTGCCCTGATTTGTCCCTTGCGCGATATATGTATTTTGGCATCTACGATAGTTCATTTACGAACCAACCATCATTTCTCACCAACTATTTGTAACTTAAGTAATTATTATAGCACTCATTTGCTTTCTGCATGTCTTTAAGATGGTTAAGATAGATTGAGGCCATATTATAGTATATCTCTTTATCATAAGGACTCCCTGTCAAAGCAGACTCGAATTCCTTTATCGCCTCTAAATATCTTCCCTTTTTGGCATAAAGCCAAGCAAGGTTATAAGAAATATCGGCATCGTCCCCATCATATCTTAGGGCCTTCTTATATGCGCCTATTGCCTCATCGATATTATTGCTCCTTGCATAGAGATAACCCAAATTTAAATATATCTGCTTATTGATTTCTTCTTGACTTATACCTTCGTTTGCGGTTTGTGGTTGCCTCAATTGTTCAAGCCCCATATTGTAGACAGCTTCATAAGTCTGAAGTTTTGGTTTTAATTCGGACAATTGTCCTACCAAACCTAAAACTTCTTCCTCCAATTTTGCCTTCGAGATAGATAGGGAATCTTTTTCTTCGATGGCTTGGTCTAAGAGTTGTTTCGAAGAGGCAAGCA
>CAZXJX010000058.1:0-7015 GCA_964641235.1 uncultured Planctomycetia bacterium | reverse complement strand
TGAAGAAATTTATTTCGAATCTGAAATTCGATAAGTTCGGGCTTATTCCCGCCATTATACAGGACTATAAAAGCGGTGAAGTGCTGATGATGGCATATATGAATAAAGAAGCCGTCGGGCGAACCATATCTACCGGCAAGGCGCATTTCTATTCTCGTTCCAGAAAAAAATTGTGGCTTAAAGGCGAATCGTCGGGGCATGTTCAACTTGTTAAAAAGATACGTTTTGACTGCGACGCGGATTGCCTGTTAATTGAGGCGCAGCAAAGGGGCGGAGCCTGCCATACGGGGTATCGTTCGTGTTTTTACAGGCAGTTAAAAGATAAAAAGGGAAATATAAAGATCGTCGGTAAAAAAGTATTCAATCCTGATAGGGTTTATAAGCGGTGACGAATTTCGTTCCATCCAAAGAAGAATTTATAAAATTATCTAAAAAGGGAAACTTAATTCCGGTCTACAAAGAAATTTCTGCGGATTTGGAGACGCCCGTTTCCGCTTTTACGAAGATAGATAAAAGCGATTATTCTTTTTTATTTGAGTCGGTCGAGGGCGGAGAGAAGATAGCGCGGTATTCTTTTTTGGGCACTGCGCCGTCCCTGATATTTAAAAGCAAGGGCAATTGCATTGAGATTACCGAGGACGGAAAATCGCACGGGTTTAGCGCCCCCTTAGATCCTCTTTTCGAAATGAAAAAGATATTAGATAGGTATAAATTCGTTCCGAGGGAAGGGCTGCCGCGGTTCTGCGGCGGTTTAGTAGGCTATATGGGATACGATACGGTCAATTTCTTCGAGGAATTGCCGTCAAAGAATCCAGATGATCTTAACTTGCCGGATGCGGTTTTTATGTTAACCGACACCATACTAATTTTTGACCATATAAATCATACGATAAAGGTTGTTTCTAATGCGCATATAAAGAATAATCCTTTAGAGTCCTATAGAGAAGCAACTGAAAAAATCGACAATTTGATCAGATTATTGAATTGCCCTCTTCGCAAAGAACCGCGCAAACCGAAGACGAGGCAGAAAATTAAGTTAAACTTAGTCTCTAATTTCACAAAGCGCGAATATTTCAAGGTAGTTAAAAAGGCGAAATATTATGTAAAAATAGGCGATATAATCCAGGTCGTGCCGTCACAGCGGTTTCAGACTAAAATAAATTGTTCCACGATTGCCCTATATCGCGCCCTTCGCAAGATTAATCCTTCTCCTTATATGTATTATCTGAAATTAAAGGATATGGCTCTCGTCGGCTCATCTCCGGAATTGATGGTAAGATGCGAAGACGGCGTCGTCGAATTAAGGCCGATCGCCGGCACTCGTCCGAGAGGCAAAAACGAAGAAGAGGATAAGAAATTAGAGAAGAATTTGCTTGCAAGTATTAAAGAGAGAGCCGAACATATTATGTTAGTGGATTTAGGGCGCAACGATATAGGCAGGGTTTGTAAATACGGGACGGTTTATGTCTCTGAACTGATGGTTGTCGAAAGATATTCTCATGTTATGCATATCGTAAGCGAATGCACTGGGGTGCTTCGAAGCGGCAGAGATCAGTTCGATGTGGTCAGAGCTACATTTCCTGCGGGCACGGTTACAGGAGCGCCAAAGGTGCGCGCGATGGAGATCATAGAAGAATTAGAAAACGTAAAAAGAGGTCCTTACGCAGGATGCGTCGGATATTTCAGTTTTTCTGGAAATGTAGATACGTGCATTACCATTCGCACGATTTTAGTTAAAGGTAAAAAAGCATATATACAGGCGGGGGGCGGAGTCGTCGCCGATTCGAATCCCGAAAAAGAATATCAGGAGACGGTCAACAAGGCAAAGGCGATGTTCAAAGCGATTGAATTAGCGGAAAAAGGTACGGAGTAAAAAGATGATTTTGATGATAGATAATTACGATTCCTTTACTTACAACCTCGTGCAATATTTAGGAGAATTAGGAGAGGATTTAAAGGTCGTGAGAAACGATAAGATTACCATCAAAGAAATTAAGGCGATGCATCCGAAACAAATAGTTATTTCTCCTGGGCCGGGAAGGCCGAAGGACGCCGGAGTTTCCAACGAGGTTATTAAAAAATTAGGCGGGCATATCCCCATCTTGGGAGTTTGTTTAGGACATCAATGTATAGGCGAAGTTTTCGGCGGCAGAATAGTGGGTGCGCCCAGGCTTATGCACGGAAAGATATCTCTAATTTATCATAACGGAAAAGATATCTTTAAAGGGTTGCCGAACCCTTTCGAGGCGACGCGGTATCATTCTCTTCTCGTCGAGCGCAAGGCCTTCCCGAAGTGCCTGGAAATCACAGCCGAGACGAAAGAAAAAGAGATTATGGGGTTGAGGCATAAAAGATATCCGATATGGGGAGTGCAATTCCATCCGGAGTCCATTCTGACGAAGGAAGGAAAAAAGCTATTGGCAAATTTTTTGAGGATAAGTAAATAATGATAAAAGAAACCATTGCAAAATTAGTCAAGGGAATCGACCTTTCGCAGGTTGAAATTGAATCCACGATGGAAGAGATCATGACAGGGCAGGCTCTTCCGACTCAGATTGCGTCTTTTTTAACCGCGATGCGAATAAAAGGCGAGACCATAGAAGAGATTGCCGGCGCGGCGTCTATTATGCGTAAGCACGCGACGAAGATAAATACGAAACACGCCCAGCTTTTAGATACTTGCGGAACCGGCGGTGACGAAGCGCATACCTTTAATGTTTCCACGGCTTCCGCTTTTGTCGTAGCGGGCGCCGGGATACCCGTTGCCAAGCATGGAAACAGGTGCGTTTCTTCGAAATGCGGCAGCGCGGATTTATTGAAAGCCCTCGGCGTAAATATCGACATAGAGCCGGAAAAAGTTTCTAAATGCATCGACGATATCGGAATCGGATTTTTATTTGCGCCTCTCTTGCATAAAGCGATGCAGTACGCTACTCTCCCCCGACGGGAAATCGGCATTCGCACCATCTTTAATATCTTGGGGCCGATGACTAATCCTGCCGGCGCGACGCATCAATTGTTGGGAGTTTACGACGGCGAATTAGTCGAACCCATCGCTAAGGCATTGGGAAAATTAGGCTCCAAGCATGCTTTGGTCGTGCACGGGACAGACGGATTAGACGAGGTGACTACAACGGCTGAAACACAAGTTTCGGAATTAAATGACGGGAAGGTCAAGAGTTTTAAGATTTCACCGACCGATTTCGGCATAAAGAAGGCGAATTCGGAAGATTTAAAAGGCGGCGATTGCGATTACAATATAAAGATAACAAGGGATATCTTAAACGGTAAAGAGGGGCCTCAATATGATATCGTAATTTTAAACGCCGGCTGTGCGATATATGCGGCGGATGCGGCCGAAGATATAGGCGAAGGAATTAAATTGGCGAAAAAATCGCTCGCTTCAAAATCAGCGTTAAAAAAATTAGAGCAATTAAAAGAATTTACGAATAGATGAACCCCGTTAGAAACTGTATAACTAGCGGGGGTTAAGGAGGTTTCTAACGGGGTGAACTTTTTAGAGGAGATTTTAGAACACAAAAGGCACCAGATTGAACAGGCGGAAAATCGCCTGCCGATAGATGAGATAGAAAAGATAGTTACTCTTACGAAGAGGCGCGGTTTCAAGGGGGCGATTTCGAAGGGGAATAAGATAAATTTAATAGCCGAATTAAAGAAGGCTTCTCCGTCACAGGGCGTGTTAAGGCATGAATACGACCCCAAAGAAATCGCGCAAATCTACGAGGCAAACGGCGCGGCGGCAATTTCCGTCCTGACGGATGATAAGTATTTCCAAGGCAACCTCATACATTTAAACGTTGTAAGAGATTCTGTGGGCTTGCCAGTTTTAAGAAAAGATTTTATAATATCAGAATACCAGGTTTATGAGTCCGCACTCGCTAACGCGGATGCGGTTTTGCTCATCGCATGCATATTGGAAAAAGGCATACTCAGAGGTCTATATAATTTAGCGAAGGATTTGGGAATGGACGCGTTGGTTGAAGTTCACGATGAGCGTGATTTGGAAAAGGCGCTTGGCACCGCCGCCGAAATCATAGGCATAAATAATAGGAACCTTATGACTTTTGAAGTCGATTTAAATACGACGCTTGAATTGGCGCCCAAAATCCCGGCGGGAAAAATCATCGTCTCAGAAAGCGGCATCAGCGAGTTCGACGATGTAAAGAGGATTAGCGAAAGAGGCATCAAGGCGGTGTTAATCGGCGAGGCATTTATGACGGCGGGCGATATCGCCTCTGAAATGAAAAGGATTATGGGGTGGTAAAGGTCAAGATTTGCGGAATGACGAATTTCGAAGACGCATATGCAGCTTGCAGTTATGGCGCGGATGCGATAGGTTTTGTATTTGCAAAGAGCCCGCGTCAGGTTACAGCCGAAATTGCGACGTCCATTATTAAAAGATTGCCGCCCTACATCGTTACCGTCGGAGTTTTTGTGAATGAAAAAAACAGGAAAGTTAGAAAAATTGCAAGAGACTGTAATCTTATGTGCTTACAATTTCACGGCGAAGAGGAGCCCGAATATTGCAGCGATTTTAAAGGCGAGCATAAGATAATAAAAGCGATGAGGATTCGCGACGAAAAAAATTTAGCGCATTTAGATGAATATGATGTCGATACTTTCCTGTTAGACACATTCATTCAAGGGAAGCGCGGAGGCACCGGAATTAAATTCGATTGGGATTTAGCTATCAAAGCAAAAGGATGCGGCAAGCCGATAATCTTGGCAGGCGGAATCGGCGTTGAAAACGTAGAGGAGGCAATCCAGAAAGTTGCACCCTATGCAATAGATGTCTCTAGCGCCGTAGAATACGCCCCCGGTAAGAAGGACCATAATTTGATGAAGGCGTTAATCGAAAAAGTTCACAATCTAAACCAATTGGAAGGAAAGTGCTATGGCTTCAAATAGACGGCAATACCGCCGACTGGCATTGGATTTGGAAGTTAAGTGGCATACAAAAAGGAACGGTAAGGAAGGTAGCAGTAAAGCGTATTTCTTAAGGACAAAGAATATAGCGCAACACGGATTATTCTTAAGGACGGATAGAGCGTTTCACCTTGGGAAGGAATTAGATTTAGAATTTTCGTTGCCTACGATTACTCATCCTATCGATATATTGGGGCGAGTCGTCTGGATAGCCGATAAGAAGAAGAATCCCACCTATTATCCCGGTATAGGGGTGAGGATAATAAAGATTACGCCTGAGGATAAAAAGGAACTTATATCATACTTAAATAGGAAATTCAGGAATTATAGGGATGCTCAGGAATTAAAACAGATGTACCTCGATTTGATAGATATGGGTGCCCGGCTAGTTGAGTTAGGCGAGAGGCATCCGGGCGCCATCTATTTTAAGAAAGCGGTCGATAACGCGATAAAAGAGATATCGGAAGTTGCGCATTTAATCGACAAAGAAGTCTCCGAAATAAAGAATTTATAGTTTATAGGGACGTTACACTTAGGGACACTCCACTCGTGACTGGACTGTCCCCAAATGGAACGTCCCCTTAATACAGGAGGTGTTAAATGAACACATTGAAAACGATGTTTTTGCTGACTTTGCTTACCGTGCTTTTAATTTTTGTAGGCAAATTAATCGGCGGAACAGAGGGAATGACCGTAGCGCTTATCTTTGCATTCGTGATGAATTTCTTTGCCTACTGGTTTTCGGACAAGATAGTGCTTATGATGTATCGGGCGAAGGAAGTTTCGAAAACCGATGCGCCAAAGATTCATAGGATAGTTGAGAATCTAATTCAAAAGGCGGATTTGCCTAAGCCGAGGATTTATGTAATTCCTCAACCAACGCCAAACGCATTTGCAACCGGCAGAAATCCAAAACATGCGGCGGTCGCCGTGACAGAAGGTATCGTTAAACTTTTAAGCGACGACGAATTGGAAGGCGTGCTTTCGCATGAATTAGGTCACGTAAAAAATAGGGATATTTTGCTTGCGACTGTTGTTGCGACAATCGCTGGGGCGATATACGTCTTAGCAGATTGGGCAAGATGGTCGGCGATGTGGGGCGGACGTAGAGGCGAACGAGGCGGTGGAAATATCAGGTTGATTGCCTTGCTTGTCGCTGCAATTTTGGCTCCGCTTGTTGCTACGCTTATACAATTGACAATTTCACGTTCGCGCGAATATCTTGCAGATGAATCGGGTGCTAATTTATGCGGAAGGCCGCTTTCATTAGCGAATGCGTTAAGAAAACTCTACAATTATTCTCGCCAAGTTCCTATGGAGGCAAATCCGACGACAGCACATATGTTTACTGTAAGCCCGCTTTCCGGCGGAGGCATTCTTGCTTTATTTAGCACACATCCCCCGATCGAGAGAAGGATTGCGCGGTTAGAAGAGCTTGCCATAAGGCCCAGATAAATGATTTTAGCGAATTATTCGCTGGACATAGCCCCTAAAAAACCGAAGGCCAAAATCGATGCCTCGAAATTCTTCGGTAAAAAAGGCCTTTTATCCAAAACTTTTAAAGATTGCGAGTATCGCCCTCAGCAGGGCGAGATGGCAGAAGCGGTTGAAAACGCCGTAGAGAATAAGACCCACCTTATCGCGGAGGCCGGCACAGGCGTCGGCAAGTCATTTGCATATTTAGTGCCGCTTTTAGATTTCGCCGTCAGGTCAAAGAAAAAAGCGATTGTTTCCACCAATACGATAAGCCTTCAGGAACAGCTCGTCAGAAAAGACATCCCATTTCTAAAATCCGTCCTGCCTTTCGAATTTAAGGTTTCCTTGGTAAAAGGGCGGGCGAATTATCTTTGTATCAGAAGATTAAATCGCGCATTCTCCTCAAAGTCAGACCTTTTTGAATCGAAAGATGAGCTCGAGGATTTGCAGAAGATTTTGGCATGGTCAAAGATAACCGAGGACGGTTCATTATCGGATTTCGACGAGAGCCCAAGCGGGAAAATATGGGATAAGGTCCGCTCGGATTACGATGCTTGCTTGGGAAAGAAATGCCCGTACCGCAGCGAATGTT
>CAZXJX010000057.1:4253-7365 GCA_964641235.1 uncultured Planctomycetia bacterium | reverse complement strand
CCACTCGGTTAATAAAAGTAATTAGTGGAGTGTCCCCAAGTGGAACGTCCCCAAACTAAAGTGGAACGTCCCCAAACTACTCTCCCTTTTACCAGAGTCGCTTTCACTTTGAAATTCTCGTCGAAGAATGTAATGTCGGCATCCTTGCCTACTTCGAGCGAACCTTTTCTATTTTGAATACCTAAAAGTTTCGCCGGATTTATAGTCGCCATCCTGACCGCGTCGGTTGAACTTATACCTGCAAATTCAACGACATTTTTAATTGCTCGATTTAAACTTAAAAGGCTTCCGGCCAAACGGCCGTTCTCCAATCGTGGCTGTCCGTCTTTGATGCGCACCTTAAGGCCGCCCAATACGGCCTTCCTTCCGGCAGAGATGTTGTCAGTAATCAAAATAACCTTGTTCACTCCCTTTGTCTTTATTATAAATTTTATGGTCGCAGGATGAAGATGAATTCCGTCGGCAATTATATCAACGCTGAGTCTCTTCAGGGATAAGGAAGCGCCTATCAAGCCGGGGTCCCTGTAATGAAAGCTCGGCATAGCGTTAAATAAATGAGTTACGTGTCTGGCGCCTTTTTTAGCGGCGAGTTCGGTTTCTCTATAACTTGCTGCAGAATGGCCGATTGCCGGCACGACTACGTGGCTAACTAAAAAATTTAGGAGTTTCATACCATTCTTAACTTCAGGCGCAAAAGTCATCATCTTGATTAAACCTTTTCCTATCGAAAAGATTTCTTTTAATTCATTTGACTTAAACGTTCTTATGAACTTACGATTATGCGCTCCGCTTGCTAACGGATTAAGGTATGGACCTTCGAGATGCAAGCCCAATAGGTTGGTATCGGGATTATTGCTAATAAAAGATTTTACTGCTTTTGTCGTATTTAAAAGAGATTCGGGCGGAAGCGATACTGTAGTTGCAAGAAAACCTGACACGCCTGCCCTAGCCATCTTATCGCACATTCGCGTTAAGTCTTTTTCGATGTGGACGTGAATATCGATAAAACCCGGCGAGACGTATAGCCCTTTTGCATCTAAAACTTTGAATCCTCTGAACGAAAATTTCCTCTCTTTTTCAATGCCGATAATCTTATCGTTTTCGATAAAAAGAGATTTGCCTTTTTCTATTCTGTCATTTAATATCAATCTTCCGTTTTTTATGCAAATCATAAGTAAAAAATAGGGACAGTCCCTCATCCAAAGCTAAGGGTGTCCCCTATATTTGGGGACGTTCCATTTGGGGACAGGCCACTAAGAAGTGGAGTGTCCCTAAGTGTAACGTCCCCTATGCTTCCTATGCTTCTTTGGTGACGCGAAGGACTTCGGTAACGCTCGTCTGACCTTCTTTGACTTTAAGAGCTCCGTCCTCCCTTAGCGTCCTCATCCCTGCTCGGCAGGCAGCATCGTTTATTACGGTGGCGGAAACTTTTTTGCAGATGAATTCTTTGATTTCCTCATTGGGAATTAGAAGTTCAAAAATTCCGGCTCGACCTGCATAGCCAGTTTCATAACATCTACGACAGCCGGCCTCTTTGTAGAAAACCAATTTTTTATCGTTGGATTGCTTCGTCGCTTCACTCCTCGCAATGACGTCGCTCCTCGCAATGACGTCGGTCCCTAAAATTTCTAATTCCTCTTTTGTGGGCGTATATGATTTCTTGCAATGTGGACATAACGTCCTTACCAATCTTTGCGCAATTATGGCCACTACTGAAGAAGCGACCAAGAATGGCTCAACGCCGATATCGATTAATCTTGTCGCCGCTGATGCGGCATCATTTGTATGAAGAGTCGAAAATACCAAATGTCCGGTAAGCGATGCGTGAATCGCGATATCGGCAGTCTCTTTATCGCGAATCTCGCCTATCATAATCACGTCGGGGTCTTGGCGAACCATTGAACGCAAACCCGTAGCGAATGTCAACCCTGCCTTGGGATTTATCTGAGATTGCCTGATTCGCGTTATCTCATATTCCACCGGGTCCTCCAATGTCATAACATTCTTCTCCAAACTATTAATCTTATTCAAAGCCGCATAGAGAGTAGTTGTCTTGCCGCTTCCCGTAGGGCCAGTAACTAAAATAATCCCGTAAGGCCGCAATATCACTTTCTCGAATGCCTTTAAGATATCGGATGAAAAACCTAACTGGCCTAATTCCAAAAATGCGCGGCTTCGGTCGAGAATTCTTAAAACAAGATTTTCGCCGTTTATCGTAGGAAAAGTTGAAACTCGCAAATCAATATTTTTATTCGCGACCGTCATCTGGATCCTTCCATCTTGCGGAATCCGTTTCTCCGCGATATCCATATTCGCCATAATTTTAATCCTCGAGATGATGGCTGATTCGTATTTTTTAGGCAGTCCGGGATAGTCCCTTAATATCCCATCGATACGATAGCGGCAATAAAAATGTTTTTGCTCCGGCTCCAAATGGATGTCGCTGGCGCCTTGTTCGACGGCTTTTGTAACCATTGAATCTACAATTTGGATCACAGGCGTCAAACTTGCGATTTCTATAAGTTCATCGGTATCTTTTTTTGATTCTGAAGATGGCGCCGCAGATTTATACACAACTCCGCTCCTCGCTTCCGTAGAAATCTCCTCTTTGCCGCCATATTCCTGTTCGATTCTATCCTTAATTTTGGTGAGCGCGCTGAACACAGGACGCACCTGAAGGCCGCTTGCCTTGCGGATCTCCTCTACGGCTTTTTCATCCGAAGGATTCGCCATCGCAACGGTCAAATGCGAACCCACTTGATAAATAGGAATGGCCAGATATCTTCGGGAACTAATTTAATCGCCTCCTGCTCTATCGAATATTTCGAAAGGTCAATGTATGCGAACCCCAATTCCTCGCTTAAGCCCTTGGCTACCGCCTCTTCCGTCGCATATTTTTTTCTTATTAAAATCCTCCCTATGAATTCACCTGTGGCCTCTTGTTCTTTTAACGCCTCATCCAATTGTTTTTGACTTATTATCCCTTTACTGACTAAAATTTCACCTATTCGTCTCATACTTCTCCTTTACTAAACCCTACCACCTCGTAGGTGGAAATTGCGAACTATTCAACTAGCAAATCTTTTATTTTCGCCAGCTCTCGCTGATATGA
>CAZXJX010000057.1:0-4243 GCA_964641235.1 uncultured Planctomycetia bacterium | reverse complement strand
ATCCCTTTACTGACTAAAATTTCACCTATTCGTCTCATACTTCTCCTTTATGTCATTGCGAACCCTAACCACCTCGTAGGTGGAAAAGGTAAATTACGGCCTATTCGATTAGCAAATCTTTTATTTTCGCCAGCTCTCGCTGATAGGAAGCCCTGTCTTCAACAAAACCTTTATAAAAGCCAGGCTCAATATTCAAAACTTCATCATACTTACAAATCCCATCATCTCTATTTAATAAATACTCGTTATAAGAAGAAGCTATCCACTTCTCTGGTCCATCGACCAAATAAGCAGTAACAGGATTTAAATGTACATATCGCGTTAAATGAAGTATCTGCTCATCGGTTTTGACCAATACACTTTTAAATCTTCCTTCCCATAACGGCCCCTTCCTGTTGTGCTTGATATTAAAATAACGTGTATAACTATTGAGGGCATTGCTCATAAGAGCTGAAATTCCGTTTTCTTTTAACTGTTTTAAAATTAGATGCAGATGAGTAGGCATAATACAGTAAGCGATTATCTCCACATTTTTTTCTTCCTCTGAAGGTGGTGCGATTATATATGAACTTCTTTTTTTAACCTTATTAACCTTAAATGTGTTAACAAACATAGAAAATTTAACTTTCGGGTTCTCTCTTTGGTAATAACAGATTGTTTCTTTCATTCTTAATAATTCAGAGTTATCATTAAATGTTTTAAATCCTGCAATGCTTTTAGTAAAAATGTGATATATTTGTCCAACCACAAGTAAATCTTTTCTCACAACCTTCTCCGTCTAAACTAAATTCCACCTACGAGGTGGTTATGGTTTCTCTTGCTCTTTGATCTCTCTCCATAAGAGCGTGCCGATGCCTCTCTTTGCAACTCGACCGAAAGTAACTTTACCTTTTCTCACTTTCAAGCCCAACTGGCTTAAAGGTTCGATGCCCACCTCTTCCCCTTCAGTATCGCTCACTGGAACTCTAACCTGGCCATTCACAAATCGAACGGGCGTTACAGTTGAAGGCGAAGAAGCTGATATATTATCTATCGCTTCTATCAATGTTATGAGTATTTCAAGTTGGCTCTCAGTAGTAATCAAATTGCCCTCATCGTCGACGAGTTGTATTATTACTTCCGTTGTCCCAATCGGAGAAGTTGTATCTATAACAACGAGCGTTGCGTTTTTAACAACGATTTGCGAGCTAGTTGCGGCAAGGCCACTGTCGGGCTCACGCGCAGTAACCGTGTAAGTTCCTACGGAATTTGCCGAAACATTAAATTTGTGTTTGCCCTGGTCTGCACCGATGAAAGTATACTCCGATGGCAAATTCAAATTCGATGCGGTGGCAATGCTAACATTCCCTATAAAATTAGGAATTGGGCTTGCCCCGGCATCGTCTATCGAAACCTCGACGGTGAAGACCTCGCCTATGTAGAAGAAATCTCTGCCGGACGGCGGAACGGATACCGTAATTTTTACCGCTTGAGGCACAAATTTAATCTGAGATGATTCTCCGGTTTTAGCCGGATACAATGCATCTTCGACCTTGAGCTTAATTGTGCCCCATCTATTATAACCGACTGCAAGGGTCGCGTTGCCGCCAGAAAATGCCGTTCCTTCTATAGTGCCCGGCGAGAAAGCTGCTCCTTCAACGCTTATGGGATTTACGAAAACAGGCGTCAGTTTTACATTGCTCTTATAATTTGGAGTTAATTGGCCTTGAATATTTTTTGCCCCTACTGTCAGCTCGAAGGGCTTGCCTACAATTTGCGAGGCGTCTTGGACGCTAACAGAGAAAGAATCCGGCAGGAATAATATCGAACCTGATGTTCCATTTTTACTCGGGTCATCGTGGTCAGAGACAGCGATTGAGATGGTTCCCGCATCCGGATAACTTATGGGCAACTCAAGCCTTCCTTCTGAGAAACCCGACGCGCTTGTAACCGATAACTGTTTGGTGCCGCTTGATGGAGAAACGTAAGTAACCGCTAAATCTACTGTCCCGGAATATTCGCGATCGATGTCTCCATTTTCAGTTTTAGAAATTATCGTTAAAGCAAAGGACCCTCCTGCAACTTGAGGCGTAGTGGCAGAGACTTCGAAATGCGCCGTCTTTAGTATAACGCGTTGCTCTTGCAGCGCGTCAACCCATCCCTTATCAACGTATTCAGAGACCGTGATAATTGGGCTGCCAACCGCCGAATCTTTATAATAAAAACTAACGCTCTGGCTAAATTTGGGTAGAGTTATCTGAGTTATATTGCCCCACGGTTGTTGAGTTAAAGAAAACTTGCCTCCTGCAGAAGTGGACTTTAAATCCAGGATGTAATCTTCGATTGCGGTTTGAGGTTCGGCGTAAAAACTCTGCAATTGCACAGTCATCGGGCTTGAAACTGCGTCTTGAACTACGGTCTGAGGGGTAGTAATAAATTCTAATCTATAGATATAAGTAACAGAAACATCGTCGACATAAGAAGTAGCGGTCTGCGATGTGGAATAGGCGCCATAATAATTAAACTTGCTCAATTTAGTTACCGAGGTATCGATAAATTGAAGATTGCTTTTGACGGGAATAAATTGAGTCTTTGGAACCGCAACGGGCGAAATATAAAGGTCGTATCTATGAGTGGTAAAGTCGAGTTTTAAAATAACCTCATACCATTCGCCCGCTTCCCAAGTTTGACCTGTATCAACCCAGCTCGTTCCATCGTTCGCTAAAATTTTTCCGGTGTAATTAAAAGTTACGGCGGCAATTCCGCTCGACGGAACGCTCCTTTGCTTGGTGCCTGAGATTGCCCTCACCAAATACCTGACCCACGTCGGTGAAACACTGCCGTAACTGGCTGAACGGGCAGCGATGACCGTAGGTGTTGCCCCTGTAATTTTAAGGCTTTTCCCCGTCCCCGTCGGAGTTACAGACTCCTGCACTACTGCGTTGCTGGTTCCGCCCTGGCTTACACCCCAGGAATCAACTCCATCTATTGTAACATCCGATTGCCGAGAATTGAAATCTTCGAGATAACTGTCCGTCACCGCATAAGCAGAGGGACTGTCCCCGAAGGGGACTGTCCCTATAGAAATCGCAACTAAAAACATCGTCATTGCGAACGAACGAAGTGAGTGAAGCAATCTTAGATTGCTTCGGGCTTCGCCCTCGCAATGACTACTTTTAATGCGAGACCACGTGAACATAACCAGCGGGCTTATCTCCAGGTTTAGATGTTATGCAATCGTCCAACTTAAACGTCTCCGCCTCTACTTTAGCAACAGGAAGTTTTACGAGTAGATTCGCCAACAGCAGAAGCGCTATCAATGCCAGAAGTAAATTTGTCATAGCAGTGCTTTTCATTCCTTACCTCCTTCTTGTCATTGCGAGCCTCCAACCTGTCATTGCGAGTCCCGACGATACGTCGGGGGAAGCAATCTCCTCTTTAAAAAATTGGGATGTGTCCCTATTTTCCTATTCGCCATATTTGACATTCCTTATCCTCTTATGGTATAATTTCTGTGTGTCAGATATATTGTGGATTGCTACTTCAAAAACGGGTAAATCAATTCGACTAACTTCAAAAGTATGGCGTGAAAAAATTCTTTTAGAGCACCCTGAATTTTCTGCCCTACCCGAATATGCGGATGAATTACGAAAAGCCATTGAAGACCCAGAATATATCGTAGAAGGGTGGCAAGGTGAAAATTTAGCTCTACGCTGGTGCGAAAAAGCACCCAATAACCCTAAATATCTGTGTGTTGTATATCGTGAATATGAAATAGATGGATTCGTTATTACTACATTTTTTATCTCAAGATATGGTAAATTATTAAGGAGGAATGTAAAATGGCGCAAGCAGACATTGTAGAAAGAACTAAGCTCAACTATGACGCAGAAAGTGATGTGCTTTATATAAATTTTGACCCACCGCAGGATGCCGATGACAGCGATATTACCGATGAAGGAGTAATCATCCGATTGCGTGAGAATAAAATCGTAGGTCTGACTATTCTTAACGCTGCTAAGATGTTGGTATAGATTCCTCATAATCCTCCTCCTTGGCATTGCGAGCCTCCAGCATGTCATTGCGACCCCGACGATACGTCGGGGGAAGCAATCTTTATGAGATTCCTCACTTGCTCGGAATGACACTTCGTGTTAGAAAAATGGGATGTGTCCCTATTTTCATTCAGCAATTCTTATTCGCCTACGGCCCGTTTGCCCATACATATTGTCCAAGTAAAATGTATTATTCGCATCCGCATTAA
>CAZXJX010000056.1:0-7525 GCA_964641235.1 uncultured Planctomycetia bacterium | reverse complement strand
TCTTTCCGGCAATTAAACCTATCTTTTCCATAAATTTATCTTGAGATGCCGCGCTCGGATGTACTTACAAACTCCATCAAATGCGCGACCTCCGGACAATTCGGGACTTCGGATTTTATCCTTTTGAGGGCGTGAGAGACGGAGAGCCCGGAGTTAAATAACAACTTAAAGGCCTTTTTCAGGCGAGTCCTCGAACGCTGCGATATTCCGGCCCTTTCAAGGCCGACGGTATTTAACCCGTAAATTTTTAACGGATGGCCGTCGGAATTTGAATAGGGCACTACGTCTTGAACTACTTTCGAACATCCACCGATTATGGCAAGCTTACCGACGCGAACGAATTGATGGATACCGACTAATCCGCCGACCACCGCTTTTTCTTCAATAGTAACATATCCCGCAAGCGTGCCGGCATTGGCGATAATAGCTCCGTCGTTGATAACACAATCGTGCGCTATATGAGAATACGCCATCAATAACACATTATTACCGACTACGGTGGAAGAACCCTTTTTCGTTCCCAAATTTATAGTAACGTATTCGCGGATGATATTATTGTCGCCTATTTTGACGTAACTTTCCTCTCCCCTATATTTTAAATCCTGGGTTATAGAACCAATTACGGCGCCGGTGAAGATCTTGTTCTTTTTTCCGATGGTAGTAAAGCCATCCAAGACTGCCTGAGGCCCGATCTTCGTCCCGCTTCCGACCCTCACGTTCGGTCCGATAAAGCAATAAGGGCCGACTTGAATATCGTCGGCCAACTCTGCCTTTTTATCTACAATCGCTGTAGGATGAATTTTCATGTTCTTCTTAATCCTATTCTTCCCCTCCCCCGACTATCGCGAACATAAGCTCTGCCTCAGCGACTATCTTTTCATCGACGGTCGCCGTCGCTTTAACCTGCACGGTCTTCGATTTAAGCCTCATCACTTCTGTTTCCAAAATAAGTTGGTCGCCCGGCACGACCGCTTTTCTAAATTTCACTTTGTCCATAGACATAAAATAGGCGTACTTGCCTAAATTTTCCCGCTTGTTCAACATCATTACGCCGGCGACCTGCGCTAATGCTTCTATAATTAATACGCCGGGCATAATGGGCCTGTCCGGAAAGTGTCCGGGAAAAAAGAACTCGTTCATCGTTACATTCTTAATTCCGACGGCACGTTTATCTTCCTCTAATTCTATTATCCTGTCTATTAAAAGAAAGGGATAGCGGTGAGGCAAGATTTTCTGAATATCGTTTATATCTAACGGCGTGCCGACGATACCGGGGGAATTGCCTTTTATCCCGCCGTCTCGGACGCGCTCTCCCTGTTGCTTTATTCTTTGTATCAACCTTATATTTAAAGGATGGCCTGATTTTACGGCAATTACATGTCCCTTTATCGGAAAGCCGAGGAGGTATAAATCCCCGATTAAATCCGAAACTTTATGGCGGGCGAATTCGTCATCGTATCTTAATTTATTTTTGATAACTCCGTCTTTGCCCACTACTAAAGTATTTTCCAGAGTTGCGCCCTTTCCCAATCCCTGCCTTCTTAATTCTTCGGCTTCGGCTTCTAAGCAGAATGTCCTAGCCGGCGCTATTTCGTTTTCGAAGAGTTCGGGGGTGACTGTAAATGATATATATTGAGCCTTAAGCAACGGATGGTCGTAACTTAACGTATACGATACCTTAAACTCCGAATCGGGCAGGATGGCTAAAAACGTATCTTTCTCTTCCAGCCATATGGGGTCCTTAGCTTGAAAAAATTTCTTTGCAACCGGTTGCTCTTCTATTTCCGCTTTATGTATCAACTTGACGAACGGCAAAGCAGAACCATCTAACCCTGGAACCTCCGGGCCGTTTATTTCTACCCTCACATTATCTATCATCAACCCGCATAAAGCTGCCATTAGATGTTCAATAGTATGAACTTCGACGGAATCAGAGCTTAACGAACTGCGGCGAAGCCTGCGACTTAAATCCATCACGTTAGACACGTTCGCTTTGAGTCCAGGCATACCGGGCAAATCGGTGCGGACAAAGTTTATCCCGGAGCCTGGTTCTGCCGGGAGTAATCGTATTTTAACTTTCGCGCCCGAATGGAGGCCCACGCCTTCTAATTCAACTTCTTTTTTTATAGTCCGCTGTGATTCCATCGGTAAGTTTGTGCTCTAACTCGCTTATCTTCTCTTCGAGTTGCTTGATCGTTTTAAAAAGTTCGGGCAATCTCTGCACGAAAGCATTTATGCGCTTTGCCTTGTCGTGAGGTTTGGCTGGATAGCCTGAGACGCAAGTATTGGGTGGAACCGATTTCGTAACGCCTGCTTGAGCAGCGACTACGGCGTTATCTCCGATTATAATGTGGCCCACAAGCCCTGCCTGGCCAGCTAAGGTTACGCCTTTGCCGATCGTCGTTGACCCGGATATCCCCGCTTGTGCTACAATTATGGAGTTCTCTCCCACAATTACGTTATGTGCGATTTGTACAAGATTATCTATTTTTGTCCCGCGCCCTATTAACGTCTTGCCGAATCTCGCTCTATCTATCGTTACGTTTGCGCCGATTTCGACGTCATCCTCAATTGCAACCGTCCCAATCTGGGGTATTTTATGGTGGACGCCTTTTACGGTCGCAAAACCAAATCCGTCGCTGCCGATCACGGTTCCGGAATGAATAATAACTCTATCTCCTATCTCGACTCTTTCTCGAATCGCTACGTTAGGATAAATTAGACAATCCGCTCCGATACGCGTATGGTATCCTATATAGCAACCGGCATAAATTACCGTTCTATCGCCCACTTCTACGTTATCATCCAAAACAACATAGGGTTGCAATGCTACGTCGCGGCCTAATTTCACATTTTTGCCGACCACAGCCGTCGGGTGGATTCCGGACGGATGCACCTGTTCGTTCGGAGCTAAAAATGAGACCATCTTCGCGAATGCAAGCGAAGGATTATCGGTGCGGATTATCGGTTTAGGCGCTATCTTTATTTCCCGGGAAGTTATTATCGCCGCGGCCTTGGTGGCATCCATAAGATGAAGGTACTTAGGATTAGCCAGGAACGTAAGGTCTCCCTCCTGCGCTTCCTTTATGCCGCTTATTCCGGTTATTATAGCATCCCCGTCGCCGACGATTTCTCCGTCGATTATTTTAGCTATTTCCTTAAGAGTCTTTCGCATCAATTTAATTTCTTCTACCACTTCTTATTTTTTACCTTTTGCATATCTGTCGTTTAAGGCCTTTAATATCGCCTCCGTCAAATTATCGCCTTGCGTCCCATATAATATCGCGCGGTTATCAAGTATTAAAATATACCCCTCTTTTTTGCCGAATTCTTCGACGACATCTTTTATTTCCTTCAGTATTAGGCGCACCATATCGTCGCGCTCTTTTCTTAGGGCATCTTTGGTCTCCCTGTCAAAATCTTGAAGTTTCTTAACCTTTTCGTCTATGGCTGTTTGCTTAGCCCCCTTACCCTTGTCGCTCATTAAATCCATTTCGTCTTTTAATTTCTTGATTTCGGTTACAAGCTTATCCCTCTCGGCTTGCTTGGTGTCTCCTTTGCCTTCCAGCTGTTTATCAAATTCTTTCGTTTTGTTATACTCATCGAATACTTTAGCCAAGTCCATATAAGCGATCTTCTCGCCGGCTGAATATGCAGTGTTAAAACATCCTAAAGATATCGTAATTAAAAATGCCCCTACTGCAAATTTTGAAATCAAACTTTTCATAGTCACTTCTCCTCTCTTTTTTCTATTTAAAAGGCCTTGCTCAAGGTAAAATGAAATCTGCCTTGTTTCTTTTCTCCCGCGTCCACCTTTAAAGGAAAACCATAGTCTAATTTGACCGGCCCTATCGGCGTTTTGACTCTTACGCCAACGCCCGTGCCATACTTATAACCGCCCGAGCCAAAATCGCTCACCTTAGACCATACATTTCCCGCGTCGAAGAAGACCGCGCCTTTCAAAAACTCGACAACAGGAAATACATATTCGGCGTTGCCGATAAGCAAAGCCTCGCCGCCTATCGGGTCGTTAGAAGCCGGGTCTCTTGGACCGACACGCCTTTCTCGGAACCCGCGAATCGTATTTGCACCGCCGGCGTAGAACCTCTCATATATAGGAACGCTGTTTGAATTACCATAAGCATCGACTAATCCGGCACGCAACTTTAGCTCGATTACATGATTTTCGTGAGGCGGAATATAAAACGCGGCTGAGCCGTACCCTTTTAAATAATCTTTATCACCGCCAAATGGGCCGCCTGCGTCCTCTATTGAACCAAATAGTTGGTAACCCTTCGATGGGTTGTAAGCCGAATCCGTAGTATCACGCGCTAACGCCAACGTTAAACTTGAGATATTATTAGATCCCTCTTCCTTCTTTAAATCTGCGGTCGCCTCGGTTGATACATCCGAAATTTCGACCTTCTCAAGCCGGTATGTCAAATCAGCCCTATCGTAGTCCGTAAACTCCTTCCCAAATCTTAATGCGCCGCCTCGCCTCATTTCATCATAACCATAACCGATATTCGTTGCCCTCAGGCGAGTAGACTGATATAAATCAAATCCGAACAGATATGGATAATCAAATATCCAGGGCTCAGTAAAACTTAATTGGTAATCCCTCCTTACAGTGCCTAATTCCGCTCTAAGTACCAATTGCTGTCCTCCGCCGGTAAATGTCGGAAAATTCATAATGTCGAAATTTCGCTGAGTAACCTGAATAAAACCAACCGCTTTGTCAACGGTAGAAAATCCGCCGCCGAAAGAAAATTCTCCGGTCTTGGATTCTTTAACTTCGACGACTAGATCGCTTTTATTAGGGATTGTGCTCTTCTCGGTATCGAAAGATATCTCTTCAAAATAGCCTAAATTATAAAGCCTTTCTTTCGAACGCTGCAGTTTTTTCCCGTCGAATGGTTCATCCGGCCGAACCCTAAGCTCCCTTCTGATTACCTTATCTTTGGTCTTTATATTGCCTTTTATCTCTATTCTATTAACGTAGGTCAGTTCATTTTCTACGATATTATAAGTGACATCTATATTGCCGGTCGAGGGATTTAAAAATGTATCTGACTTTACGACGGCATATATATATCCCTTCTCGAAATACAACCCTTGAATTGTGTTTACATCTTGTCTTAACCCATCCCGGCTAAACGCGCTACCGGAAGTCATTTTTATTGGCTTTCCCATAACTTCTTCGGACATAACGGCGTTCCCTAAGAATTTGATTTCGCCTACCAAATATTTTTTGCCCTCATCGACTTTTATATTTATATGGAGAAGCTTCCCAGTAGCGTCGTATTTTAATTCGGGTTCGAGTTTTATATCCAAAAAACCGCTGGATTCATAAAAGGCCTTTATCTTATCCAAGTCTCCTTCAAATGCCTCTTCGTTAAAGACGCCCGAGGTAAATAATGTGTCTTTTTTTGTCGCCATCAATTTAATCAACTTGTTAGCGTTAAACGCGTGGTTGCCCTCGAAGGTTATCTTTCTTATCTTAACCCTCTTGCTCTCATCTATCGTTATCGTAACAACCGCTCTACCGGTTTTCTCATCTAACCTTACCGCATAATCTACATTTGCGTGGGTAAAACCCTTCTTATAATAAAGTTCCCTTATGATTTTTATATCCTCTTTGAGCTTTCTTTCATCCAGTATCTCATCCTGTTTAGATTTTATCTCCTTCTTAAGCTTCTCGGCTCTTACCGCCTTATTTCCAACGAAGATAATTTCGCTCACCGTGGGTTTCTCCACGACTACAAAGATAACTTCTATTCCGTCTTCGTACTCTTTTACATCCGCCTTTACGTCCGAGAAAAATCCCAAACCGTAGATGCGTTTTATATCTTCGTCTACGGTAGCTTTCGTATAAGGGTCTGCAACCTTCGTCTTTATTTTCGAAAGGATAACCGAAGAGGCTATGGATTTATTCCCGGAAACAAAAACAGACTTTACGTTCCCTGCCGAAACCTCCTGAGGAAGAACGTTGCCATAACTTAAAATAAATAACGCTATGATTGCGAATGCCGATATGTATTTTTTCATTAAACGCTTAATTTAACATATAGTAAATATAAAGTAAAGAAAATTGTTATTCTTCGGGCACAGAAGCCAAATTTTCGAATCTGGTAAATTCCTTTAAGAACGCTAGATTCATCATCCCGGTAGGACCGTTCCTCTGTTTTGCTACCATCAACTCCGCCATGCCTCTATTCTCTTCGTTTGCAGGAGTATAAAATTCCTCGCGAAATAGTAGTATCACCACATCCGCATCCTGCTCAATTGCTCCGGATTCCCTTAAATCCGCTAATTGCGGACGCCTATCTTCCCTCTTTTCGGGACCCCTGGAAAGCTGGCTTATCGCAACTAACGGCACGTTCAATTCCTTTGCAAGCGACTTCAAGGAGCGTGAGATATCGGCTATTTCCTGCTGCCTATTCTCCGATCTGAAGGAACTCTGTAACATCTGCAAATAATCGACTATTATAAGCTGAATGTCATGCTGTGATTTAAGCCGCCTCGCTTTTCCCCTTAATTCCAAAATCGATAAGGCCGCTGAATCATCGATGTATATCGGCGCCTCTGATAATTTTCCGGCGGCGTTCGTCAAACGCGGCCAATCAGACTGGGACAAAAAACCCGTCCTCACTTTATTCGCATCGACCCTCGCGTGCGAACATAACATCCTCTGAACCAATTGTTCTTTCGACATCTCAAGGCTGAAGATGGCAACCGGCAACTTCTCGATAACCCCGACATGTTCAGCAATCGAGGTAGCGAAAGCGCTCTTACCCATCGAAGGCCTGCCTGCGATTACGATTAAATCTGACCGTTGAAAACCGGCTGTCATTCTATCAAAATCGTGAAATCCCGTCGGAACCCCCGTTACATTGGTCTTCCTCTGATAAAGGGTATCTATCGTCTCTATCGAATCTTTGATTATCTCTTTTAACGAAACAAACCCGCCCTCTATCTTCTTGGATGTTATCTCAAATATCATCCGCTCGGCCTTGTCCAATAGGTCATCGGCATCCTCTTGCGCCTCATAGGCACAAGAGGCAATCGTCGTTGCGCTGGCGATTAAATTCCGAAGCAGGCTTTTCTCCTTGACTATCTTCGCATAATGCCTGACATTGGCGGCAGTCGGAACAGCGGCCGTCAAACCTGTCAAATAATTTATCCCTCCGACGTCTTCAAGCACACCCTTCTTCTTTAACTCATCTATTAAAGTGACGAGGTCGACAACCCTGCTTTTGTTATAAAGATTGACTACTGCGTTGAAGATTATTTTATGGGCTTCCTTATAAAAACAATCTTCATCCAATATTTCTATGGCATGAGATATGGCTTCCTCTTCGATAAGCATAGAACACAAGACCGCCGCCTCCGCCTCTATGTTTTGCGGCGGCAATTTCTCCAAGGAGATTTCTTTTGATATATCCCTCATTGCCATTTTATTTTTTCACGACCCAAAGTTTCAAGCTTGCAGTTACCTCCGGATGCAACTTAATCGGCACTTGAT
>CAZXJX010000055.1:0-7610 GCA_964641235.1 uncultured Planctomycetia bacterium | reverse complement strand
ACGAAGCGGATTTCAAGAAGAAGGAAGGTTTCAAAATAGCCGCCCGCCTCGCAAAAGAAGCGGGCCTCTATCGCCAAAATTATTGCGGGTGCATCTACAGCAGAAAATAGGGACACATCCCATTTTTCCAGCTTTTTTGTTAACAGAAAAATGGGATGTGTCCCTATTTTCCCCTTGACAAAGGCAAGGGGATTTATTATACTTATAATGTAGATAAATAAGACCTTTTTAGTCCTGTTTAAAGGGGGCAAAAAATATGAAGTTTACTAGGGCAACCGAATATGCGATTTTGGCGGTTACGTATCTGGCGAAGAAGTCGGATAAAGAACCGGTCGGCTTAGATGAGATTGCTAAGAGACAGAAAATACCGCGGAGTTTCTTGGCAAAGATAGCGCAGGTTTTGACGAGGGCGGAGATCATAAGGTCTCATCGGGGCCTAAAGGGCGGCTTTTCGCTTGCAAAACCCGCAAGCGCTATTACTGTGCGGGAGATAATCGAAGGAATAGAAGGACCCATAGCGCTGGAAAAATGCATAGCAAATCCAAAGGAATGCTTTCAATCTCCGAATTGCGCATTATATAAGATTTGGCGGAAAGCCCAAAATAAATTCGTTGAAGTTTTGGAAGGGACTACGGTAGCAGATCTAGTTTAGAGAACGCTTCCCCCGACGATACGTCGGAGTGTTCGCAATGACAGAAGGAGGAGAAAAAATGACTGAAAATCAGGACGTAAAGACAAAGGTTCTAGAAGCGTTGAATAGAATTCGTCCGGCTCTTCAGGCCGACGGCGGAGACGTGGAATTAGTCGATGTCGTCGGAAAAGTTGTCAAGGTTCGCTTGACCGGCGCTTGCGGCGGATGCCCGATGTCGCAGATGACACTTCAAATGGGGATACAGCGGGCTATCAAAGAAGTCGTGCCGGAAATTGAGCGGGTCGAGGCAGTCTAAATTTTAAGACAGAGGGTTAAGATGAGAAGGATATATTTGGACCACGCGGCAACAACGCCGTTAAATCCCGAAGCCTTGGAGGCGATGCTGCC
This sequence comes from uncultured Planctomycetia bacterium, assembly GCA_964641235.1. GTDB lineage: Bacteria > Omnitrophota > Gorgyraeia > Pluralincolimonadales > CAZUZR01 > CAZXJX01. The sequence goes on along the minus strand of CAZXJX010000055.1, from coordinate 6,571 downwards.
GTATTTTAAAGAATTCTACGGGAACCCGACGAGCCATCACGATGTGGGGCAGGAGGCGAAGAACGCCTGCGAAGATGCGAGGGCGAAAGTCGCCGCTTTAATCGGAGCTAAACCCGATGAGATAGTTTTCACGTCTTGCGGCACCGAGTCTAATAATATGGCGTTAAAAGGCGTTGCGTGGGCAAGCCAGCCAAAAGGAAAGCACATAATTATATCTCAAATAGAGCATCATTCGATACTGAACGCGGCGAAAGCGCTCGAGAAGATGGGTTTCGAAGTTTCGTATCTTCCAGTCGATAAATATGGTTTAGTTAATCCGAAAGAAGTTGAAAAGACAATTAGGCCGGATACGATTTTAATTTCGATAATGCACGCTAATAACGAAATCGGAACCGTAGAGCCGATTTCAGAAATTTCAAAGACCGCAAAAGCAAAAGGCATTCTATTCCACACGGATGCGGTTTCGAGTGTCGGCACGATTTCAGTAAACGTCAATGAATTAGGCGTCGACCTTTTAAGTTTAGCGGCCAATCAATTCTACGGACCAAAAGGCGTAGGCGCTTTATATATAAGGAAGGGAGTCAAGATAACGCCGCTTTTTCACGGCGGAATCCAAGAGAACGGAAGGCGCGCTGGCACCGATAACGTCCCGGGTATCGTAGGGATGGGCAAAGCCGCAGAACTTGGCCAGCGCGATTTGCGCAAAAGGATGGAACGGATTTTGCCGCTCCGCGAGAAATTAATAAAAGGTTTATTAGATAAGATAACTCATATTTACCTTAATGGCCATCCGGTTCAGCGTCTGCCTGGGAATGTTAGTGTTAGCATAGAATATATCGAAGGGGAATCTATGTCGCTATTTTTAAATATGGAAGGGGTTATGGTGGCGACCGGCTCAAGCTGTGCTTCCCACGCACTTAAAGTATCGCATGTCCTGACGGCAATAGGGGTTGAACCCGCATTAGCGCAGGGCTCGCTATTGCTTAGTTTGGGGTTAGACAATACGGCAGAAGACATAGATTACGTTTTGGAAAAATTACCTCCGATCGTGGAGCGGTTGCGAAAGATGTCGCCGCTTTATAAAGGTTGAGCAGAGGGCGTATGGCGATGGTTAATGAAAATACGATGAAAGCCGATTCGGTTTTGGATTGCCTCGGACTTTTTTGTCCGGTGCCGATATATTTGACCGCCAAGAAGATGAACGAATTAAAAGTCGGCGAAGTTTTGGAGGTTATCTCCGACGACGAAGGGATTATCGAGGATATGCCTTCTTGGTGCAAAAATTCCGGGCAACTTATGTTGAAATTCGAAGAAGAGAAAGAAGGCGTATTTAAATTTTACATAAAGAAAGTTAAGGAATAAGATGCCTGAACGAAAGATCGCATTTTTTGGAGTTGAGCAATGGGAAGAGGATTATCTTTCCACGTTTCTTAAGATTCCTAACAAAATAGATTTCCATAAAGAGAGATTAAACAAAACTACAGCCTCAAAAGCAAAGGAATGCGATATCATCTCCGTATTTATTTATGAAAAGGTAACAGAGGAAATTTTGAACCTTTTGCCGAATTTAAAGTTCATCGCGACCCGCTCAACCGGCTACGACCATATAGATGTAACGGCATGCAAGGCAAGAGGAATTGCGATTTCGAATGTGCCCTCCTACGGGGAATCGACCGTTGCGGAGCACACCTTTGCCCTCATACTTTCGCTTTCAAGGAACATACATAAGGCATATGTGCGCACGACGAAGACCGATTTTACGCTTGAGGGATTACAGGGTTTTGATTTGAAGGCAAAGACGATAGGCGTCATCGGCGCTGGCCATATCGGATTGCATGTCATAAAGATGGCGAGGGGTTTCGGGATGAACGTGCTGGTATTCGATACAAGGAGGGATACATTTTTAGAGGAGATTTTGATGTTTAAGCATGTCCCTTTTGAAGAATTGTTAAAGAACTCCGATATCATAACTCTGCACGTTCCCTACAACGAAAAGACCCACCACCTTATAAATAAAGAGAATATAAAGTTAATAAAGCGGGGCGCGCTTTTAATCAATACCGCTCGCGGGGGCTTAATTGATACAGACGCATTGACAGAGGCATTGGACGAAGGAATTTTAGGCGGCGCCGGCTTAGACGTTCTGGAGGGCGAGGAATTAATTAAAGAGGAGAGACAGCTTCTTTCCAAGGATTTTCCCGAGGAGAAATTAAAGACGCTGCTTAAAAATCACATCTTGCTTCACAGGGAAAATGTAGTCATAACACCGCATATCGCTTTTAATTCGCGTGAGGCAATTCAGAGAATCCTGGAGACGACCGCCGACAATATAACAAGTTATCTTGAAGGAAAACCCCGTAATTTAATCGCGTAGGAGGGCGAGAGATGGGAATGATAGACGTAAAAAAACAGATAGAATTTTCTGATACAAAGTATATTTCGAAATTATTATATGATTCCGAAGATATAAGGCTTGTCTTGTTTTGTCTGGAAGCGGGTCAGGGCGTACCGGCGCACACAAGCGACTCGCGCGTCGTTATGACTGTGATTGAAGGAAAGGGCAGTTTCATAGTTGGCGATAAAACGCCGGAAGTAGAGCCCGGTTACATAGCCGTGTGCGAGCCGAATGAGTCCCATGGTATGAATGCCAAGACCAAAATGGTAATTTTAGCCGCAATAGCACCTGCGCCATTTTAGAAATAACTTTTGCTTGACAAAGGATTTTTGCTTGAGTATACTTAATATTGAAAATAAGTAAGTGAAAGGGGGTGAAATATTATGAAGCGTAGCGTAGCGATGATAATGATAACGACTTTATTAGTAGTTGGTCTATTAACGTTAAGTACGCCATCATATGCTCAGGACGCTTTTAAAAAATTAGGCCGCGGCGTCGTAAACACCTTTACCGGATGGATTGAAGTTCCGAAGGGAATCGTTGACGAAAGCAAATCCTCAAATATATTAGCGGGCCTGACGGTTGGAACAGTGAAGGGATTTGGCCTAGGGTTAGTCCGTACCGGCGCTGGTATCTATGAGACAGTGACATTTCCATTGCCGATTCCGGAGGGTTATGAGCCGATAGTAAAACCGGAGTTTGTATATTCTTCTGAATGATAGGCTATGATTTGACAGGTAATGTTAAGCGGGAGAGAAGTTTAGCGGGGCCTTAAAAAGGCCCCGTTTTTTTATACTCGCTCACGAAATTGGGCATATCGCGGCTTTAGCCCAGAAATTTCCCACAGTTAGTTTCCCGTTTTAACCGTAATAAAAATTCCATAAAAAAAGCAAATCTTTTCTATTGATTTTTCATTTAAATCATATATAATTTAAACAACTGCCATAAAAAATGAAAAGACCTTTTTTTCTAATTTTTTTCTTAGCTTTAACTTCCTCCTCTTTTGCGGCGCCCCGTACCTATATAACTATAACTTCTCCGCAAGACGGTTCTTACTTAAATAACACAGCCCTAATCGAAGCCCAATTAAATCGTATTTCACGCGTAAAGTCAGTTAAGTTCTATATAGATGACCAATTGGTAGAGGAGGATAAAACCCCGCCCTACCAGTATAGATGGGATACAACCAAATATCCTGATGGGATACATAAGATATATGCATCTATATTCCGAATCTCAAGGCGCCCATTCCAAAGGCCCTCTCCTTTTGTTTCGCCTAAGATATCTGTCACAGTTGACAATGCCCCTTCTTTTGCCTCGCTAACAGATCCCTTTTTCCCCTCTTTTGTAACAGGCACTATAATAACAACTACCCAGACTTTGGATACCACCCAGATTTTGGATACCACCCAGACTCAAGATAGCAGTCATACTTTTTTAGTTACAGCCCCTGAATTAGCTAATAACAAAACAACCGCTTCAGTCAATTTTACCGTTGACAACCCTCCGCCAACTCCGCCAACTACGCCTCTTGTTACGGATGATGGAGCGTATTTTACTCAAAACGCCCTTCACGCTTCCTGGTTTTCAGAAAGCCCTCACTCCGGCATAATAGAATACGAATACTCTATAGGTACAAAAAAAGGAAGCAAGGATAGATTTAACTGGACTACAAAAGGCATAACTACAGAAGTTACCGAGCGCTACTTAGCTTTAAGCCAGGGCGAAACTTATTACATTAATGTAAGGGCAAAAAATGGCGCAGGGCTTTTAAGCCAGGTTGGAAGTTCAGATGGAATTATTTTCGATTCTATACCGCCCGAACGTGGCAACATAAAGATTAACGACGATGCCCAATATGCAACTTCCCCACAAGTTACACTAAGTCTATCTGCTCACGACTCGGTCTCTGGTTTAGATAAGATCCAATTCTCAAACGATGGAATTAGCTATTCGCCGCCTTTAGATTATGCACAATCGATGAACTGGCTTTTATCAGAAGGCGATGGCAGAAAGTATCTCTTCGCCAAATTTAAAGATGTAGCCGGCAATTGGTCATCTCCAGTGTCTGATGCCATAACATTAGATACAGTCGCCCCGGCAGTTGGTATTACCTCTCCCGTCGATGGCTTTAAGACAAGCCTGCAGTCAGTGACTGTCTCAGGCGTATTAGATGATGAGCATACCCGGGTTGAAGTAAATGGTGTCCGGGCCGAACAGAGGCGCTTTAAATTTATCGCAAGGGACGTTGTCTTAACCCCAGGCCAAAACATAATTACAGCAACTGCAAGAGATATAGCAGGAAATGCCTCCACATCCTCTATAACTGTAGCTTACCAGCCACCTGAACTTAGAGCATGGATGACTGCCACAGTGGATTTTGATTATACCTATTGGGGAGGAAATCTGGCAGGAATCAGTGATACAGGGCTCGTAAACATCCATTGGAATGAAGTGCCAGATACATTCAAGTATACTATCCACACAAAAGAGGGTATTTTTTGGGCTTGGAGTTATGACACTACTTTAACTTTAAGCAGTGCCAACGCACCAATTTGGAGCGCTTATTACGGAGTGCTTGACGGATTTTGGCCTTTGTGGGAAGGTGTTTTGTCGAGGTTCAAAGGTCAAGGCTTTTATGTAAGGGCATACAGAAAAGACGGAAGCGTTATTTACTCCAATATTGCATATCTGCCAGGTTATTATTATAATACCGAGAGCCAAGTTCCCCAAGATAAGACCACTACGGTAGGCGAGCCGATCAATGTGGCTACCGGCAATATGTTTACCTCTCAAACCGACGTCCTCATTCCCGCAAGAGAAATTCCCTTAGAATTATCCCGCACTTACAATTCCCAAGATGACTTTGATGGACAATTCGGCTATGGCTGGCGCTCTAATTATGATGTTACCTTAGAGATAGATGACAACGGCGATGTCTTAGAGATAGATGAGGAGGGAGTTTATACCTACTATATAAGGAATCCCGACGGAACTTATTCAACCTCAGCAGGTAAATACTCTACCTTAATAAGAAATCCTGGCGGCGCATATACCATAACACGAAAGCACGGACGAAAACTCTATTTCGATATTCAAGGCAGGCTAATTAAAATAGAGGAAAGAAATGGAAATTCTATAAATATCGCACGCTCATCCGATGGCGTTATCTCTGAAGTAAACGACTTATCTGGTCGGAAATTATCCTTTACAAAGAACCCGCAAGGAAAGATTATCCAAGTAACAGACCCCGCAAACAGAATATTTAAGTATGAATATGACTTATACGGCAACTTAATTAAGACAATAGACCCCTTGAATAATGAAGCGCGCTACGGATACGACACAAACCACAACTTAACTCGTCAGGCCGACGCTAACGGCCACACAATCTTTTACGAATACGACGCGGAAGACAGGGCTTATCATTCCTGGCAGGACGGCAATAACAATGAGGTAAAACTTTCCTTTGACTCGGCTAAGCATACTACGTTATCAACCGACTCTTTAGGCAATACCACCAAATACCAATATAATGACTATGGCTTGGTAACCGTAATCACCGATAGCCAAAATCAAACCCAAGGGTTTGTCTGGGACGGGAGCGTGAATAAGATTTTAAGCATCGACCAAAATAATAAAGTTACCGCGTCTACTTACGATCCCAGAGGTAACCTCCTTACCATAAAGGACCCTTTAAATAACACAACTGCCTATAACTATGAACCTAACTTTGATTTTGTAAGGTCCGTAGTCGATGCCTTAGGTTATACCACAGAATATCGTTACGACGGAAAAGGGAATTTGGCCCAAATCAAAGATGCGCTCAATAACCTGACCAATTATTCCTACGACGCGCAAGGGCAGCTCGCCCAGATAAAAGATGCGAATAATAACACAACTTACCTCGACCACGATACCTATGGCAACTTAATTAAAATCACCGATGCCTTAGCCAATAAGACGACTTTCGCTTACGATATAATAGGAAATAAAACCCAAATAAAAAATGCCCAAGGAAATTTAACAAGTTTCGATTACGACCTTTTAAACCGCTTGACTTCGGTAACCTATCCCGATAACTCCAACGCAACTTATAGCTACGACCCGGTTGGCAATTTAATCTCCTTCATCGACCCAAATAACAATCCCACAACTTATTTCTACGATGAAGTA
>CAZXJX010000054.1:0-7648 GCA_964641235.1 uncultured Planctomycetia bacterium | reverse complement strand
CATAATATTCGCCATTTTGTTTTGTCAAAACCGCTGACATAAAATGCTTTTTGCCTTTTTCTTTTGTTACATCAGCTTCTAAAATCGCCGATACGCAAATGTCGTTGTGGTCTTTACCCATCGCTTTCAAGATCGCGGGTGCTATAAATTCTGTAAAACAGATAAACGCGGAAACAGGGTTTCCCGGGACACCAAACACAGGCTTTGCTTTTACGGTGCCAAAAACTATGGGCTTGCCCGGTTTTATCGCGACTTTCCAAAAAAGCCTTTTTATCCCAAGCTTATCGAGAATGACTTTTACATAATCGTAATCTCCGACGGAGACCCCGCCTGAAATCAACAGCATATCGCTTTTTAAGCCCTGCCTTATTTTTCTCTCAATATCTTTCGGATTATCTTTTACGATTCCCAAATTTATCGGTTGCGCACCAATGCGGTTGACCAGTGAAGATAAAATATATGAATTTGCATCTCTTATTTTCCCCGGCTTCAATTTTTCCCCGGGCATTACCAGTTCTTCTCCCGTTGGCAAAATTGAAATTTTAATTTTTGGAATTACCAAGACGTCTTTAAATCCTAAAGCTGCAAGTATGCCAATTCTTTGCGGCGTAACAATTGCTTCTTTTCTTAAAACAACTTCGCCGATTTTTACATCTTCGCCTTTGAGCCTCACATTTTCTCCGTGCTTGGCTGCCTTAAAAATCTCGACATATTTGCCGTCGATTTTTGTATTCTCAACCATAACGACCGAATCGGCGTATTGAGGCAATGGCGCTCCTGTCATAATCCTAATCGCCTCGCCGCGCTTTAATGTTTTTCTTGAAGAGTAACCCGCCGGTAAATCTGCGATGACTTTCAATCTGACAGAATTTTTTTCTGATGCGCCTTGCGTATCCAGGGCCTTAACCGCAAACCCATCCATCGCCGAATTGCTAAAAGGAGGTAGGGAATTCGCAGCTTTTATATCCTGTGCCAAAACCAAATCCAAAGTATTTGATAATGACACCCTCTTAGGTTTTCTAATTTTTATGTTTTTAAGAATGATCTCTTTTGCTTCAGCAGCACTTATCATTTTATTTGAACCTCCCTACAATGAGGATAGTGGCGATTAAAAATAAAAGCGCTCCAAAAATCCTATGCAATAATTTAGCTTCCATCCTATGAGCCAATTTTGCCCCGAATTGCGCAAGTGGAATTCCGCCGATTAGCATCGCCAGGACGACCAAAAAATTTACATAGCCGTTAGCCATATACCCGACTGCGCCTGAGACGGCTCCAAATACCTGCACGAACGTTGAAATTCCGACAACCTCATGTATAGGCTGCCGAAAAAACAAAGTAAAAATTATAATGGTAAATAATCCTCCGCCTAACCCCGCTAAAGATGCAAAGAAGCCGGTGCCGAGTCCTGTAAGAATTATTATGGCGGGATGTAATTCGAGGGAAGATGCCTTCGCATCTTTAAAATTAAATATCATATAAAGAGAGATTATATATAAAGCCGTGATAAAAAATATGAGCAAATATAAACCTTTAACAAAATGCGCTGCGGTCGAGCCGCAAAAAGCGCCGATAATTACGGACATCGCCAACGGCAAAATCAAACTCCACTTTATATCTACTTTTTTTCTATGAATTAAAAATCCCGTCAACGCCGTAATGGCGCTCACAAGAAGTGCGGAGCCGAACGCTGTTTTGACCGCTAAATCTAAACTCAAATTTATATGTAGAAAAAGCCAAATAAGAAACGGAACTATTAAGACGGTGCCGCCGATACCGACTAAACCGGCAATGAGGCCGATTACTCCGCCAAGCAAAATTAATGACAAAAATAAAATTAACGGATTCATCTATTCGTCAATGGCCTTTGCCATAAATCATATCTACGCCATGAATCAAAACGTCTAAAATCGCATTTAACGATTCTTCAACCCCTCTGGGGCTACCGGGTAAATTTACGATTAAACTTTGCCGTCGTACGCCTGCTAATCCTCTCGATAAAATTGCTCGCGGAGAATTTTGAGCACCAAGCCTTCGTATCTGCTCTGAAATTCCCGGCAACTCTTTGTCGAGCAAGAGCTTAACTGCCTCAGGCGTCACATCTCGCGGCCCTATGCCAGTTCCGCCGGTCGTCAAAACTATATCCAACTTCATAATATCAACCATATTGATAATCGCGCCTTTAATCGCCTCTCTCTCATCAGGGACGATTTCGTAGCGCTCTACTTTTAAGCCCTTCCCCTCGACGATCTTCTTTATCGTCGGCCCACTCTCATCTTCGCGTGTCTTTTTAGAGCACGAATCGCTTATTGTTAAAATTCCTACTCTAATCATCTTTTATTGCCTCTATTTTATCGCCGACTCTTATCTTGCCGCCCTTTATTACTCTAGCAAATATTCCCTCTTTCGGCATTACGCAATCGCCCGCCTGATAATAAATTGCGCATTTGGTATGGCATTCTTTTCCAATCTGCGAAAGTTCTAAAATTACATCGCCAACCTTAAACTTCGCCCCAACCGAAAAATTCAAAAGATTTAAGCCTTCGACCGTTAAATTCTCGGCGAAGTCGCCCGCTTTTAAAGTCAAGCCTTTTGCTTTCATCTTATCAATCGATTCGGCTGAAAGCAAACTTACCTGCCTAATTCCGCTACCTGCATGAGCGTCGCCTTTTAATCCATACTCTTCAACGCAAAGCGCTTCGTCTATTCTTTCTTTTCTGGTTCCTTTTCTTTTACTTACATTTATCGAAATTATTCTGCCGCTTTCCATTTTCTAACCAACCTTATATTCTGAATTATCATGTTTTTATCAACGGCTTTACACATATCGTAAATCGTAAGGCAGGCGATTGTAACTGCTGTTAGCGCCTCCATCTCAAAACCGGTCCTTGTTTCACCTTTTACTTTGGATTCGATTAAAATTTTATCTTTTTTAATTTCGAATCCTACCTCAACATTAGAAATCGATAGCGGATGGCACATCGGAATTAATTCGGACGTCTTCTTTGCCGCTTGTATCGCCGCAACTTTAGCAACCGTCAAGACATCTCCTTTTGGAACTTTTTTATTCCTTATCGCCTTTATCGTATTCGGAGAAAGCAGAATTTTGCCCTTCGCAACCGCCTCTCGTCTAATAATCGGCTTGTCGGATACATCAACCATCTTCGCTTTACCTGATTTATCCAGATGAGAAAACTCCATCTTATCCTCCTATTCTCGACATAGAGCACAGATGGTTTTCAAATTCATTTTGCGCCATATTGTGTCCTTTTGGTTTTGAATTTACCGCTTCTTTTATCAATTCTTCTATTTTATTATTGTCGACCATAGGCCTTAACGCCGACGTTAAGTCAACGCCGTTTTCAGAACTTAAACATGGTTTAAGGATTCCGTCGGCGGTTAGCCTCAAACGGTTGCATCCTTCGCAAAAAGGATTCGTTATAGCGCCGATAAAACCTATCCTGCCTTGCCATCCATTGATTCTGTAATATTCAGCAGGCCCATTTCCATCCGTGATGTCTATTAATTCAAGTCGCCCTTGTGTCTGGCATCTTAATTTAATCTCCTCGATCGGCACTATCTTTTCTCTGCCTAAAAGTTTGCTCTCTCCTATCGGCATCAACTCGATGAACCTTACATCCAGCGGCCTATCAAGGCTAAGCCGCGCGAAATCCAAAATCTCATCGTCATTGATTCCGCGAATTAAAACAACGTTTATCTTTATCGGAGAAAATCCGACCCTAAGCGCCTCCTCTATCCCGTCTAACACATCCCTTAATTTTCCCTGCCTCGCTATCCGGTTAAATTTATTATCGTCTAACGTATCGAGGCTTATATTTATCCTCTTTAATCCCGCTTCGTAAAGCGGCTTCGCATATTCTTTTAATTTTACCCCATTCGTTGTAATAGACAGGTCGTTAATTCCCACGATGTCCTTTAATCCTTCGATAAATTCGACGAGCCCTTTTCTTACAAGCGGCTCGCCTCCTGTTATTCTGAACTTATCAATCCCTAATTCAACCGAAGCTCTTATTATCGCCGCTATCTCCTCATATCTTAAAATATCGTCGTGAGTAAGGGGTAATATACCGCCTTCCGGCATACAATAGATGCAACGGAGATTACATCTGTCTGTAACTGAAATGCGCAGGTAATCTATTTTTCTGTTAAATGAGTCGTACATTTTTTTAATAAAAATGCCAGCCTCCTCATTTAGAAAGCTGGCATTACGAATTACTACGTTCTCCTTTCCAAACACGAGGAGGCGGGTTCGTTTCCTTTCCCACCCGAATCGGCCCTTAAAGGCCATCGCTTTATTTAAGCCTTAGGCCCAAGGGCTCGGAGATAGGGGACGTTCCATTTGGGGACAGGCCACTTTAGAAGTGGAGTGTCCCTAAGTGTAACGTCCCCTGTTTTTTATTTATCTTCCTCCTTATCTTCTATATCTACGCTATTCTTTATCTCTTTCATCCCTTTTTTAAACTCTTGTATTGTTTTACCAATGGCTTTTCCTATTTCCGGCAATCGCCCCGCTCCAAAAATAAGTAACGCTATTAATAATATTACTAAAAGCTCCGGCATCCCAATTCCGAACATCTTAATTTCCCCCTAACTGCCTGATGTGCTTTAAAACTTCCTTCTGCTCCTCTTGAGTCAATTTATCTTTGTATGCCGGCATCTTATTAACACCGCCGTCTATGATTTTAAGCAGTCCTTCATCTAAGTCATTTTTCACGTCAGCGGTTGTAAGGTCGAGCTTCTCCGGTTCTACCTTAAACATCTTGGCAAGCGCGGGTTTTCCTTTTCCGTCTTCGCCGTGGCAGGTTACGCAGTATTTTTTATACGATGCTTCACCTGCCGGCTCTTGCGCAAAAGCAACTGTTGAAACCATAATCAGCGCCAAACAAGCTGTCGTAATTCTTCTCACTCTCATCTCTCCTTTCACTATACTTTTATTAGATCAACCTTGGAATCGTAGAAAGATACGCTTCCTCCGACGATATCTTCAAGGCAGGTATTTTTAAGGTAAGGGTCTATTGCCATAGCTGCGTTCGCGTGAATCCCCTTTGCCCTTCTTGCGTCGCCTTTTATTATTTCGCCGTTTAAAACTATATCAGAAGCGCCCGTTGCCCAATGGCCGTATCCCAAACAAAAAGCGATTGTGCTTTTTCTTAATCCTTCGGTTGTCTTTATTTTACCAATCATCGGCTTCTTTGTAAATGATTTTAAGTTCCATACGCCCTCAGGATTGGAATCCGAAACTACTTTAACCAAGTCATCATCTTTCAGCCCCTGTTCTTTAGCGTCGGATGCGTTCATCAGTATGAAATTCTCGGGCAGTAAATTAAGCAACCAGTAATTCGTAATCGTTCTCGACTTTGTCATATAAATCTCGCGATAGGTAATTAACTGGAATTTTCCCGATTGTTTCAACTCTCTGCCGAGCACATCCTGTATCGGCAAATATGTGGCGATGCCTGAAAATTCCTTGCCCGTCATAGAATTTTTCCCTTTGGCGTATTTCTCGAGATACAGCTCTATCTGTTTTCCGTATTTGTTTTTCACCTGCTCGCCGTCAAAGCCCTTCTCATAATCCTCGAACCTCCCGCCTCTATTTAAAACGTAAATTACACTCTTCCAATTATCGGCGCCGCAGGATGTCTGCCATCTACCTGCGTCGAAGACCGATTTTGGAAGATGCTTCCTCGCATTCAGGAATATCGCAACTTCCTCCGCTGACGCATCGTCAATTTTCGCTGAGCCATCTTTCTTCTCGCCGAACGCCAAATTCGCAACTAATTTTAGATAGTAATGGTCGTAATGTGTCAACGGGTTATTTTCGCCAAATCCACTAGGCCCGAATCCGGAAAGACCTAATTTTTCCGCGGCTGCGAGCATAAAACTCTCCAAACATATAGGCATCTTCTGTCCAAAAACCGTTACCGTCTCCGGAATAGGCGGTATCGCCGGCTGTCTTACCGGCTGAACCTTCCATGTTATTGACGGATGACTTCCCTGAAATTCCCATCTTTCCAGATAACTTATATCAGGAAAGATGTAATCCGCATACATTGAAGTTGTGCCTACGAGAATATCCGAATTAATAAAAAGCGGAATCTTATTTACATCTGCCAAAATTTCTATATTAGTCTGTCCCGCGGGTAGCGAATACCCAGGTGTCCCCATATACATCAAAAGCGCCTTTATAGGATACGGATAAGCATCGCCTGCGGATGGAATTATCTCTTGGTAGACATCGGACGAAAACGGAAACCACGGCCTCTTTGCGGGATATCCGGAAAATATTGTGGTATCTTCATATTTAGTTTCGTGCCTGATTATCGAGATGCCAAGGGGAGATAACTTACCGGGGTGAAGTTTACTTAAATTGAATGGGCCGCCTGCCTTTTCGCCGGCTATGTCATATGTCGATGCCTGAACAAGCCCGCCCCTCCAGTCATAATTGCCGATAAGAAGATTAAGCGAATACCAAGCAAGGACATTATAGAAACCGTTCGTATGCTGGCTTACGCCGCGATGTATATCGGCGACTGCTTTTTTACCATATTTTGTGAATTCATCCGCCAAAGCAATTATGTCGCTTGCTTCCACATCGCAAACCGATGCCCATTCTTCAATCGTCTTTGCCGTAGCTTCTTCTTTTAAAATTTGAAAAGCCGATTTTACAGGAATTCCGTTGAGGGTGGTATTAACAAGGAGTTCGCCCTCTTCCACTTTATCCGAGTCGTTAGGGTCGAAGACGGATGGTTTGCCATCTTTTAAAACCACAAAGCCATCCAACTCATACCATGTCTCTTTCCCGTCGGAAGCGGTGAATTTCCTCTTATATTTAAATATGCCTAAATCTGATGCCCTCAAAAATTCCTGCGGCTCCCCATCTTTAATCTTAACTAACCAAGAAACATTAGACCAAGTTGGCTCATTATCCTTTTTCGCCGCTGCTTTGTTTGCGTTTGAAAGATACTTGGCATCGAATCTTTTATTCTCGATAATCCAATTTATCATCGCCAATGCAAAAGCGCCTTCTGTGCCCGGTTTATTCGGAATCCATTTCCAGGCCTTCGACGCAGTCTTAGAGAATCTCGGGTCGATGACGGCGAATTTCTTAAGCCTTCCTTCTGTTATTCCATCGGTAATCGCCCTTGAGCGATAAGAGGGACCATAATTTGCCTCAAATGGGCTCGCACCAACGAAGATTACAAATTCTGAACCCGCTATATCTCCTTGCCAATAGAATTTCTTCCCGCCTGTCCACTTTGCTTTTTTATCTTTCTCGTCATAATCAAACTGGTCCGACATCGCTTTGCCTGTAAAATAGAGCGAGCCCTGACAGACGGTCGTATGACCATTAAAATTAGCGGAACCGAATGCATCCTGGACAAATCTCTTGAAGAATTCAGACCTACCTGCCTTTAATCTTCCGTGAACCCATAAAAATTGATTATTCTTCGGTCCCAAATCGGGATGATTCGGGTCAATGAGCGCGTTAAGATATTGAGAATATTTTTTCTTAAATTCATCGACGGTCATCTTTTTATGCCAAATCTCCTTAATATCAGCGGCCATATCTTTCATAACTTTCGAATCTCTTAAAGCGAAAATGTCTTTTAGGCCTTCGATATCTCTA
>CAZXJX010000053.1:0-7737 GCA_964641235.1 uncultured Planctomycetia bacterium | reverse complement strand
AATGCAAAAGAGAAGCGCATCTTATCGAAAAACGAATCCAGCCGCAGGACCATCCTATTCTTTTAAACTTCCCGGAATCTAACTATCTAAAATGCTTAATACTCGAAATGCTATAGGGACGGTTCTGATGTCAATCGGAAAAGTGTCCCCTATTTATTTTCCTTTTTTCATCTTCCGACGTTCAATACTGTCGCTTTAATTCGCGTCATAGCCTCGATAGAATATTTAATCCCCTGCACGCCCATTCCGGATGACTTCGTCCCAACGAACGGAAAATGGTCGGGGCCCCGGGCTGTCTTACCGTTAATCTGAACAGTTCCAACATCTAATTTCCCCGCAATCGTAAATGCCTTATTTATATTTTCGGTAAAAATACTCGCCTGCAGGCCATATTCAGATTTATTGCAAATCCTAATCGCCTCGTCGATATCCTTTACTCTGATAATAGGAAGCACGGGCCCAAACGGTTCCTCCCATGCAAGCGCCATATCTTCGGTAACGCAATCGAAGAGCCAAGGATATATTAAATTTCCGACCCTTTTACCTTCGACTAAGACCTTTGCGCCCTTTGTCTTTGCTTCCTCGATTAATGACTGGACAAAATCGGCGGACTTATCCGTAATCAACGGACAGACATCGCAGTCATCTTGCGGTTTACCGACCTTTAAAGCCTTAACTAACGGGACCAGTTTCTCCAGAAGTTTATCCGCAACTCCTTCCAATACCAAGACTCGTTTTACAGCGGTACAGCGCTGTCCCGAATATAAATATGCGCCCGAGACGATCTGCTTCGCTGCATTCTCCAAATTCGCATCTTCAAGTACGATAGCGGCGTCTTTGCCGCCTAATTCCATTAATAACGGTTTCATTCCGGCAATCGATGCGATATGTTTTCCTACGGCGGTGGAACCTGTAAACGCTATGAGATTAATCAAAGGATGCGAAACCAAAAAATCGCCGATCTCGCTGCCTGAGCCTGTTACAGTATTCAAAACCCCCGGCGGCAGACCAGCTTGGTGTAGCACTTCTGTAAAATATAGGCTCGAGATTACTCCTTGTGAAGGCGGTTTAAAGATTACGGAGTTTCCAGTAACCAACGCGGGCGCTATCTTTGAACCCGACAAATTTATCGGATAGTTAAACGGCGATATCGCCAAAATAACGCCCAGAGGCAATCTCGTCGTAAAAGATATCTTACTTTTATCGGCACCGGGAAATGCCTCCCCCACTACTGCCTCTCCGGTTATCGATTTCGCCTCTTCCGCCGTCAATTCTATGATATCCGCCGTTCGCTTTACTTCATCCATCGCGCTCGATATCGGCTTTCCTATCTCCTTCACTAAAATATCGGCAATCTCTTTTATGTTTTCATTTAATAACTGCGCTGCCTTTGAGAGAATCGCGGTTCTTTTGCTCAGGGGCAAATCCGCCCAGTTCTTCTGTGCCTCGTGCGCGCCCTTTATAACCTCTTCCACTTCTTCTTTCGTTATCGCGCAGACGTCGCCTAATATTGAACCGTCGACCGGGCTCTTAATTGTCATCTTCTGTTTTGATTTAGAACATTGCCATTTACCTGCGCAGAAAAATTTATACTGTCCCGTCTCGGTCTTTATATTGTAAAAATCCATTTTAACCCCTTTGTCCCTTGGTCCCCTATTTTACTCTAATTTTTTAATTCGCTGATAGGCCCAACCCTTACAGGGCTGCGAACGATACCTCCATCACCTGCTGCGTCATAAACACGAACCGCTAATACATTATCGCCCTCTGCATTAAAGATGGGCCTTTTTATATTTATAAACCAGAATATCTTTCTATATTGGGGGATGGAATAAATTCTCTCCTGATTCCAGGCAGTTTCATAATTTGGCGGAAATTTCCCGAGCGAGCCAATTCTCACTCCATTTAAATATACCTCATCGCAATCATCGATTCCCCCAAACAAAATTCCCAATTTTTCCTTTGCCCAAGCTCGAGCCAACTTCTCAGGAATTTTAATATGCACCCTATACCACGCATATCCATCGTAGCCCGAAAAACCGGCATCCTCCCACCTCTTGGGCACGTCTATTTCCATCCAGCCCCTTTCCTCAAATTGCGCCCTCGCCCAATTTGAATCGTCTCCTTTAGCAAAGAGCCATCTGCCGCTTAAATCATATGTCTTAATCGCTCTGATGTAAACTATATCTTGCGCAATCGCTCTGCCATTAGAATCTTTTAATTTAGCTTCCAAACCATAAGTCGTTCCACTTGCTAAATCTGTAGGTAATTCGTAGTTTATCGTATCTACATTTAAAGACGCCTCACCTTTAAAATTTAACTTTAAGTCCTTTTTTAAAATTACCTCTTTGGTTGTCTCATTCTTAAATTGTAAATTTAACTTTGCTCCTTGCATATCTTCGTCGGTATTGTTCAAAATCCAAATAGGAATAGATGCTTCCTCGCCGACTGTATAGTATTTTTTATCGGCTCCGAACGCCAAGGCAATTGGAATTGTCTCGGTCGGTTCAAATACTATTGGCTTATATTGTAAGGAGACTAAGGGTCCAAATCTTATGGGCCCATTTAGAATTCCCCCATCGCCAACTTTATCGAAAACCCTAACCGCAACAGTATTTTTTCTACCGTAATTCATAAATTCCTGCGGCACGCGATATATCCTGATTCTATCATATGCTGTTTTAAACAACGGTGGAAATTGCCCTAATCCGCCTATCTTCTTGCCGTTAAAATATACGGAATCGACGTCGTCTACGCTGCCGAACTGCAAAACGATATCTTCTTTTCTCCAACTTTTCTTTTTATCTTTGCCCACTTCAAATGTTATTCTATACCAGCCAAAGCCATCGTAATCTTTGAATCCCTCATCCTCCCATCTTCCAGGAACTTCTATCTCCATCCAATTCGAATCATCAAATTCCAACGACTTCCAAAATAGGTCATCACCCTTACTAAATCTCCACTTACCGCTTAAATCTATCATCGCAAGTGAAGAAGACAATTTTTTATCAGGCACAAATCCAACTACCTTCATCGCATTCTGAATACTTTTATTCTTCATAAAATATTTCCAAATCATCCCGCTCCTATGATTCTCAATCATAAGCATCATAGCGCCTTGGTCTAAACCGATCACATCGGATGCTATCCAGTTTTTATCTAAGTTAAACGAATCTGCAAAGCCGTATTTGCCCCAAATTTTATCTCTATAATTATCGAACATATATTTTAAAGCGGCTATCGACAATTCAGGAGCAAATACAATGGAACCGCCAGGCGCGGTTGGAGCTACAGTTCCATCCATCACAGTATCCCAACCGGGTTTCCCACCATAAGCCATATAACCATTCGGGCCGTCAGCCGCTGTAAGCCCCCATACGTTTTCGCTGAAAGTCTTAAATCGCTTCGATAATTCAATACAATATGCCCTATTTGCTAAGGTGGCTTGAACTGAATTTTCGAAATAGTTTGCATAAGCATCGTGCTTATCCCTAAAATCCACCCAAATGTGTGAATATTGATGGGTAAAAAGCGGTGGGCATTCGATTAAGATATTACCCGCGTAACTTCCGATTGGCCTTGACCAATTATGCCACGTACTAGCAGCAATAGGATGCGTAGGGGAACCTATGGCAAGCAAATATAAAATCATATGTTCGGAATATGAACCCCATCTCGCAGCTAAAAAGCCGCCCTCGGGCTTCCATCCCATACTTAAGACATCGCCGCCTGCCATCATCCACTGCCAATCAACTCTCTCATATATCTCGTTTGCGAGCTTCTTGATATCGCCGCCAAAATATTCTCCTGCAAATAGAGCGCCTGCTAAGAATAGCGCCGTATCAATCGAGGAGACTTCGTTATCCCCCACTCTTTCGCCTGTATTCATATCGACGAAATGATAAAAGAAACCGTGATTATGATACATTTTATCTCGATAAAATTTTAAAGTATTAAGCACCCTTCCATATGCCTCTTTATATGTTATCCATCCCCGCTTTTCGGCTGTACAAATTGCCGTCAACCCAAACCCAACCGAAGCAGTACTCGCAACTTCGCTTTTATCTTCTCTGAAATTATTTGTCCTATCCTTTATGAGGCCGGTTTCTGGGTTGGCCTCGTTCCAAAAAAATAAAAAGGACCTACACTCAACTAAATCCAAAAATTGAGCCGTTGTCATCTCGGAAGTTTTCTTCTTCTCTAAGTTGGCGTAATCCAGCTTCGCAGCGAATGCAACATTGCAAAACAGAATAAAAAATATTAGTATTAGGGACAGTCCCTGTGCTAATCGGAAGGGTGTCCCCTTTATCCTTATGTAGGGGACACCCTTAGCTTTGGCTGAGGGACTGTCCTTATGTTTTTTAATTCTATTTGATGGGGTAGGGGTCATCTATTTCTAATAACAATTCCCAGACCGCTCTGGGCCTTTGATATTGTTCGGGGTCTTTGGGACGAGGCACAAGGCCATAATCGCGCCAGGCCTCGGGCGTGTTAAACCAGTAAGCGGTAGATTCGTTTTTGTAAGTAATGTAATATACTCCGTATGCGGTCCTTAATGCTTCCTCTTTTAATCCCAGACGGTACATCGTCGCCGCTAAGAAATATGAAACTCCTGTCCAGACTTCATCTGATTGGTCAAGCCCGATATTAGCTCCGTCTTCTCTTTTTCCATTTATCGCGCCGCATTCGCCGATTCCGTCGCCGTTAAAATCTGCCATCGGGACAACGCACATTTCATAGACTTTCTTTAAATGAGAAATCATCCTTTCTCGTGGCAGGATATCGTCTAATCCTGAATATTCGCAGTACCTCTGTCCGTTTAAGCCATCCGCCATAATCGCGGTTTGTGTCTTGCCTGCCGTATCTATTTTATAATATCCCTTTTTTTCATACCAAAGTTGTTTATCCAAATTCGCTTTGGCATTTTTAAGCCATAACCTTATCTCATCAAGAATCGGATCTTTCTGTATCTGCGCCATTTTTCCCATCGCCTCTAACGCGCCTACCCATAACCCGCCGCAAAGCAGGCTTGTCCCGTATAGCCCCCAGGAATCATACGTGTTATCGGAGCCGTTGTTATTCGGCAGATAATCCCCGTCGGTATCTTGCGTCTTCATAAACCCATATGTCATTTTAACGGCAGGCCAGCAATAACGTAACAACTCTTCGTCCTTATGCATATAATAATACCGCCAGATTTGCTGGATAAACTTGGAATGTAAATCCTTCCAATGGGTCTTTAAGGTTCCGTAATCATCAAAGGAATAGAACGGGTCTTTTGTCGGGCTGCCGAAATCGTGCGGCGTCTGATGCAAAGGGTCGTAGTGGACTATCGTATCTGCCGTACACCTTAAGGTATCGCGCTCTATTTCGGGCCAGAACTTCGCATATATAATGGAATTATAGTGCCGCACATCGACGGTGCCGCACCAGGCATATGCCATACATTCCATAACGAAGAATTTATGGTCGCCTTCGTGTAAGCTCATAAATTCATGTTCGTGACCGGATTTTAATCCCGCCTCATAAAAAGTCCCGCCGAATTGAGTATAATATAGTTCGTTAAACGCCGCGGCCTTAAGCCACTTGGGAATTTTTGAATTTTCGATTACGGGATTCATCCACTCATCTACCCTGGCTTCCCAATTTACGTAATTATTGAGCGCCTCCACCGCAATATCGAAAGAATGCGCCGCGTCCTTGCCGAAATATTCTGTATATTTTCTCCACCACTCGGTCCCCGCCCCCTTGGGGTCGCCGAATTTAACCACGGGAAAATCCCACGATATGATAATCGGAACAATTTTTGTCTCGCCCGGTTTTAACGAAACTTTTATGGCAACCGCCGCCGCAGAATCGGATGCATCGAGTTTCTTGCTGTCCAAAACGCCGTCCGATTTAAAATCGTTCCATATATCCGAGCCGTCGCCGTCCTTATTCCAGCTAAGCGTATACGTAACGTTTACATCCTTTGATCCTTTAGCAGCAATGCACCACTCGGAATTCTGCGTCTCTGCGACATTTTCGGGATGACTGGCTTTTAAAACGATGCCAACGATATCGCCTTCTTTTTTAAGATAATTTTTATAGCCCTTCCGCGTAAGATCTCCGCTAAAGGGCGGCTGCGGCCACGTAAGCATAACAGAGACATCCGCTTTCTGGTCGGTCGGATTAGCAAATCTGAATTGCCATACCGCAACGGGATAAGACGTCTCTTTATAATCATTAGGAATTATGGGGGAGAAAAATTTCTGCGCAATGTCTATGTCAAAACAATTGTAAGTCACCCAACCCTTTGGATGAAGAGCATAATATTTGCCCTCTCCCATCTTCAACTTATCCCACGCCGATTTCATTATAGGATTTGTCGAGAGGGTTTTTACCTTCGGAGGTTTCGCCCCAAATTTTTCATAGATATGAAATGCGCCTGCATCTAACCACAATTTGTCATAAGCAGTAACCCTTAACGCCCAAGGGCCGAATGAACCTGATATGCTATACATAAAAGAGCCGGCGCCGAATCCGCCTAACGCAACTCCTCTGTTCGGCGAACTGCTCGCCGCCCCTTCAGGGATATCACCTAGCGCCTTTTCCCACGCACACTCCGGAATCTTAAAGAAGTCTCTTGTCTTTGTCATATATCAATCGCCAATCATTTCCCTAAAACCGCATAATTTCAACGCTCTCTTTATGTTTCCGTTTCGCATAAAATATTTCCAAATCATTCCTGTCCTATAATTCTCTATCATAAGGACTATCGGCCCCTGATCGATACCTATGTACATAGAAGAAACCCAATCCCTATCCCAGTTGAATGAATCCACGAAACCGTATTTTCCCCAAATCTTATCTTTATGGCTGGCGTACAGATATCTCATCAGCTTTGTCGAAAGGTCCGGAGTAAAGACTATCGAACCTATCGCGGCGGTCGGCGCGACCGTCCCGTCGTTTTCCCCGCTAGGCGCGCCGTAGACCTTATAATCGTCGGGACCGTCCGAGGCCGTGAGCCCCCACGAATCCGGCCCGTATGATTTACTCCGGTTCATATTATCGATGCACCATTGCCTGTTGGCCAGCGTGGCCTGTACAGAGTTTTCAAAGTAGTCCATATAATTATCTTTTTTATCTTTAAAATCAACGAAGACGTGCGAATACTGATGGATAAAGAGCGGCGGAGGCCCGATGAATTTAAACTCTTTATACGTCGCCGTGGGCCGGGCGAAAGCGCCCCATGAAGCGATAGGCATAGGATGTGTTTTCGAACCGATACCTAAAAGATCAAGCACCATATGTTCCGAATAGCTGTTCCACCTGTACGGCAAAAATCCTCTCTCCGGTGTCCACCCCATACTTGGAGTTGAGCCGTTATCCATCATCCACTGCCAGTCGACCCTGTCGTATAATTCCTTTGCCACCTTTTCTATTTCCGTGCCTTTAAAATATTCGCCGGCAAAAACAACTCCCGCGATGAGGAGGGCAGTATCTATTGAAGACAGTTCGCAATCACCCCAACGTTCGCCCGTTTCCATATCTAGATAATGATAATAAAATCCGTGGACATTTTCGACTCCGTCTCTAAAAAAGTTTAACGTAATTAAAATCCGCTCATAGACTTTCTCTTTAGGTATCCAGCCGCGACTTTCCGCCACGCAAAGAGACGGCAATCCGAATCCGACTGATGCGATGCTCGCCATCGGAAAGCCGTCTGCGTAAGTAGCATTACAAATATCTTTAATG
>CAZXJX010000052.1:0-7820 GCA_964641235.1 uncultured Planctomycetia bacterium | reverse complement strand
TATTCCTAATCCCGTGGGCGGTGGTATTCCGCGAACTCGGGACAATCGCATATATAGAAATGATGGTCTTCATCCTAATCTTAATCTTCGGCTTAATCTACGCATGGAAAAAGGGAGCGCTTGAATGGCAGTAATAGAAAAGATTCCCGCCTCAGATCTAATTCAGAAATTTCCCGGCGGCGAACTGATATTAACGACCAGCGAAAATATCCTAAAATGGGGCAAGGCTTCGTCGCTATGGCCTATGACGTTTGGGCTTGCCTGCTGCGCTATTGAGATGATAGCAACCGGCGCTTCGCGCTTCGACATCGATAGGTTCGGCGCAGGTGTTTTCCGTGCCAGCCCCCGACAGTGCGACGTTATGATAGTTGCAGGGACTATCTGCGTTAAGATGGGTGAATGCATGAAGCGACTTTACGCACAAATGCCGGAACCCAAATACGTAATAGCGATGGGAAATTGCGCTGTTTCGGGCGGAATTTTTTATCATGATACTTATTCGGTCGTAAAAGGCACCGAGGCGTTAGGTATTCCGGTCGATGTCCATGTCCCGGGATGTCCCCCTCGTCCTGAAAATTTGCTATTCGGATTGATGAAATTGCAAGAGAAAATAAGGAAAGAAAAAAGTGCAGTCAAGTGAGGTCTTCAGACTTATCAAGGTAAGATTTCCGGAAGCAATTCAGGAAGAAGGGACAAAGGCAGTCGCAATTCCTAAGGAGCAACTTTTGGAGGTGGCCCGTTACTTAAGAAATCATGAACTCGCCTTCGATAACCTCCACTGCATAACCGCTATAGAAAGGAATGAAAGAATAGAATTAGTCTATACTTTCTACTCCGTGCAGAAGCGCCATATGGCGACGCTAAAAACGTATTTGCCGTTAAATAATTTAAGCATTGAAAGCTTGACGGCGTTCTGGAAATCCGCCGATTGGTTCGAGCGCGAGATATACGATTTATTCGGAGTCATTTTTTTAAACCACCCTGACCTGCGAAGAATTTTAAACCCTTACGATTGGAGGGTTCATCCTTTAAGGAAGGATTTTTCGCATCCGGATTTTATCAAGAAGCCCCGATATTAATATGGAAGAGACTGCCGTAAACGAAAAAGATATTCACACTGAAGAATTCCTCGTCAATATGGGGCCGCAGCACCCATCTACCCACGGCGTCTTATACCTTGAACTGAAGTTAGACGGAGAGGTCGTAGTAGATTGCGTCACGCATATCGGCTACCTTCACCGTTCGATGGAAAAGATAGCCGAGAACCGAACATACACGCAATTCATTCCGTTTACCGATAGGCTCGATTACATCGCGTCGATGAATAACAATTTAGGATACGTCTTGGCCGTCGAAAAATTGATGAATATGGAAATCCCTGAGCGTGCGAAATATATCCGTGTAATAATCGCGGAACTCGGCCGTATCGCAAGCCACTTGGTCGCAATCGGAACTTTCGCGCAGGACTTAGGCGCATTCGCGACTCCCCTCTTCTACTGTTTCCGTGAGCGCGAGAAGATAGTCGAGATTTTCGACGAGGTCTGCGGCAACCGTCTTACATATAATTATATGAGGATAGGCGGAGTCCAATTCGACCTTCCGAAAGGCATCGACGAGAAGATAAAGAAATTCATCAAATACCTCCGTCCAAAGATAGACGATTATGATTGGCTGCTTACCTATAACGCGATATTGTTAGCGAGGACAAAGAATATCGGCGTCCTGCCAAAGGATATGGCGATAAATTACAGCGTAACGGGCCCGAACCTGCGCGGCTCAGGGGTAAAATGGGATTTAAGAAAAGATGAACCGTACCTCGTTTACGACAAGTTTCAATTCGACATACCGACCGGGAAAAACGGCGATGCGTGGGATAGATATAAGGTAAGGATTGAAGAGATGAGGCAAAGTTTAAGAATTATAGAACAGGCGCTCGGCGGGATTCCCGAAGGCGACCCGACTGTAAAAGTCGGCCGTATCAATAGGCCTGCGCAAGGTGAAACATATTTAAGGACAGAGAACCCGCGCGGGGAATTAGGTTTTTACGTCGTAAGCGACGGCTCGCCGTATCCGTATAGATTAAAGATAAGGGCGCCGTCATTCTCGAATTTAGCGGTCCTTCCCGCACTGGTAAAGGGCTTAAAGGTTGCCGATATCGTCTGCATCTTGGGAAGCTTGGATGTCGTGATGGGAGAAATAGACCGATAATGTTTACTATTCTGGACTTCATAGTTATGATTATCGTGGGCGCAGCGATATTAGGATTTATCGCCGGCTCCGCTATGTTTTTAATCTGGTGGGAGAGAAAAGTTTCGGCGCATATTCAGACGAGATTCGGGCCTATGCGCGTCGGCTGGCACGGCGTTTTACAATCTATTGCGGATGCTGTAAAACTTCTGCTTAAAGAAGATATAAGACCGACCGGAGTAGATAAATGGGTCTGGTGGTTTGCGCCGTTCTTTGCGGCTGTGCCTTCTATTATGGCATTCGTATGTATACCATTCGGAAAAAATTTAATCGCGAAGGACCTAAACGTCGGCATCTTATACATTATGGCGATAACCTCTGTCTGTGTCTTAGGAATATTTATGGCCGGGTGGGGCTCAAACAATAAATATTCTCTTCTCGGCGGGATGAGGTCGGCGGCGCAGATAATAAGTTACGAGGTGCCTTTGGTCCTGTCGATAGTTACGGTTCTAATGTTCGCGGGTTCGCTTTCGATGCAGAGAATAGTCGAAGCGCAGGGAAAATTCTGGTTTATATTCCATCCGAACTTAGCGCTTGCATTTTTAATTTATATAATCGCCGCGACTGCCGAGGTAAACCGCGTGCCGTTTGATATCCCGGAAGCCGAGTCGGAACTGGTTGCAGGATTCCACACGGAATATTCGGGAATGAAATTCGCGATGTTCTTCGTCGCCGAATATACGAACCTCGTCATAGTATCGGCCGTTGCAGCCACGCTTTTCTTGGGCGGATGGCAGGGCCCTCTTTTACCGCCGGTATTGTGGTTCTTAATTAAAGTGTACGGAATTGTTTTCTTATTGATGTGGTTTAGATGGACTTTCCCAAGGGTTAGGGTCGACCAACTAATGGGATTTGCATGGAAGGTACTGACTCCTATCTCTTTTGCGAATTTAGCGTTTGTGGGGTGGCTTTTACTTAAATGATAAAATTTTTTAAAGATTTAATTATAGGGTTCATAAGCCTCGTCAAGGGGCTTATCGTTACATTAAAAAACCTCTTCTCTCATGCGATTACGCTTCAATATCCGAAACAGAAACAGCCGATGACCGAGAGGTTCAGGGGTTTAGTCGATTTACGCCCGGAGAAATGCATCGTCTGTTATCAATGCGTCAAGATATGCCCGACCGGTTGCCTTGCGATTACGCACAAGGAAAGTGAGGAAAAGAAAAAAGCGCTCGAGACATTTAAATACAATATGGAATTTTGCTGTTTCTGCGGGCTCTGCGAACAGGTATGCCCTACAAGCGCTATATATATGAGTAAGATTTATGAAATCGCAACATACGGCCACGAGAAATTATATATCGACCTATTAAACCCGGAGAAATACGTTGAGTGGGCTCATCCAACTGTTAAATAATTTTGGGCTGCAGCAAGAATTTATTTTAAAGGCGACGTTCTATTCCCTTGCCGGCTTGACGTGTCTATTTGCCCTCTTTGTCGTAATATCGCGCAACGTATTCCACGGCGCGATATTTTTGGCTCTGACATTAATCGGCGTTGCCGGCGTTTATCTCTATTTGGACGCCGAATTTTTAGCGGCCATCCAAGTCCTAATCTACGTCGGCGCAATCATAACCTTATTTATCTTCGCGATTATGCTGACTTCTAAAATTCAAGATTTAGCGATACGTCAGACGAACAGCCAAGTATTAATCT
Source organism: uncultured Planctomycetia bacterium (assembly GCA_964641235.1). GTDB lineage: Bacteria > Omnitrophota > Gorgyraeia > Pluralincolimonadales > CAZUZR01 > CAZXJX01. The sequence continues at coordinate 3,914 of CAZXJX010000052.1, read as the reverse complement.
CGGCCCTTATTGCTTTAACGCTTCTTTTCCTTTTTATAAATATAATAAATAGGAATCCCTGGCAAGTCGGCGTCTCTTTGCCTTTACCTTTAGACCTTTCGAAATTGGGAAAATCCCTTATGACAACTTACGCTTTACCGTTTGAAGTGATATCCTTGCTCTTGCTCGCCGCATTGGTCGGCGCGATAGTAATAGGAAAGGTAAAGAAAGAATGATACCGCAAAGCCACTTTTTAATCTTAAGCGCTTTTCTTTTTTCGCTTGGGATATTCGGTGCTCTGACCCGAAGGAACGCCATAGGAATTTTAATGTCCATCGAATTAATCCTAAATGCGGCAAACATTAATCTGATTACGTTCAATAAATTTTTAGGAAGCCCCGACGGCTTAGGGCAAATCTTCGCGCTGTTCGTAATCGCCATCGCCGCCGCCTCTGCGGTCGTCGGATTAGTTCTAGTAATAGCGATATATAGAAACGCAAAAACCATATTCGCCGATAAAATAAATTTAATGAAATGGTAAAATTAGCGCATTTAATTCCGTTATTCCCGTTTTTAGCGTTTGCGGTAAATATTTTATTCGGGCGCAAAATCAAAAAATCGAGCGCGCTAATTTCGATTATTGCCTCGACGATTTCCCTTTGTATTTCAATATTAACTTTTATCGGCCTCTTAAGCGGCGGCGGCTCATACGCATTCGCTAATTGGCTTAATTTCAACGGCACGTCGTTAAACTTCGGCGTAACGATTGACCCCTTAACCTGCATGATGCTGCTTGTCGTAACAGTTGTCGGAACGCTCATTCAAATCTATTCCATCGGCTATATGCACGATGACCTAAGGTTCTCGAGATTTTTTGCGTATATGTCGCTCTTTATGGGCTCGATGTTGGGTTTGGTGCTCGCCGACAATTTCGTTATGTTATATATCTTTTGGGAAGGCGTCGGGCTTTGTTCCTACCTTTTAATCTCTTTCTGGTTTGAGAGAACCCCTGCGGCAAAGGCGGGCATGAAGGCATTTATAACGACGAGGATCGGCGATTGCGGACTATTAATCGGGATATTTATTCTATTCTTTGCTACAAAGACTTTATATTTTAGCGACCTTGCGCATCTGGGCGGTAACCAAACCTTGTTTACTATTGCGGCATTCTTGATCTTCTGCGGCGCGGTCGGAAAATCCGCGCAGTTCCCGCTTCACGTATGGCTGCCGGACGCAATGGAGGGCCCGACCCCTGTATCCGCATTAATTCATGCTGCAACGATGGTCGCTGCCGGCGTATATTTGGTCGCAAGGTGCTTTGGTCTTTTCTTCGCGCACCAGCCTTCCTTAATATGGGTTGCATACATCGGCGCTATCACCGCATTTATGGCCGCCTCAATCGCAACGGTAAACAACGACATAAAACGGATACTCGCATATTCGACGATAAGCCAATTAGGGCTTATGATGATGGGGTTAGGGGTCGGAGGATATTCTGCCGGAACGTTTCATCTGATGACTCACGCGTTCTTTAAGGCGCTGCTTTTTCTATGCGCGGGCAGCGTAATTCACTCGATACACACGCAGGACATCCAAAAGATGGGTGGGCTTTTCTCAAAGATGAAAATTACAGGCACGACTTTCATAATCGCGAGTTTAGCAATTGCGGGCGTCCCTCCCCTATCCGGTTTCTGGTCAAAGGATGAGATATTGTCGGAACTTCTGCATAACGGGCACCCAATTCTATTTGCGGTCGCGTTATCAACGAGCCTCTTGACCGCCTTCTACATCTTCAGGCTCATATTTTTAGTCTTGTTCGGGAAGCCGCGTTCGGAATTGCATCCGCATGAATCTCCAAAGGTGATGACAATCCCTTTGAGCATTTTAGCGTTCTTCTCGATATTCGTCGGCTTCATCGGCTCTCCTTTTATGAACCATGCCTTCCAAAATATCGTCCGCGTAGGCGTTGCCCATATAATGGCAGTCGAAGAGCCGGATTATCTGGTAATGGGGATTTCAACGATGATAGGATTTTTAGGAATCGGCCTTGCCTTTCTATTTTATATTTTAAATAATAAGATTTTGCCGTCGGAAACCCGCGCGAAATTTGCGCTATTACATAAACTCTTACATAACAAATATTATTTCGATGAGATTTATGAATTCCTATTTATTAAGCCCTGCGCACGATTGGCTCAACTTTCGTTTAAATTTGATTTGGGTGTAATTGACGGCGCTGTCAATGGCCTCGCGAAAGTCACGGTAATAATAAGCGAGATAAAGTCGTGGATTGACCTATATATCGTCGACGGGGCCGTAAACGGAATCGCGAAAGTAGTCGGATTACTTTCATCGGCATTACGCCAGGTCCAGACGGGTTTTGTCCAAAGTTATCTTCTGATAGCGTTTTTGGGTTTGATAATTATAATCCTTATTAAATTGATAGGAGGTTAATATGCCTTTGCCGATTCTGACCTGCATAGTATTCCTGCCGCTTTTGGGCGGTATCTTGATATTATTTACGCCGAAGGTAAATGTGAATTTAATTAAGGCGATTGCGACGGCAGTGACTGCGATTGCGCTTTTGCTTTCAATACCTTTGATTTTGAATTTTAATTATTCCGACTCTGCCATGCAATTCGAGGAGAACGCGCTTTGGATTCCGCCGATAAACGCCTGGTACCATCTGGGCGTCGACGGGATAAGCATAGGCCTTATATTCTTAACTACGCTTCTGGGTTTCTTCGCCTGCGTTGCGTCTTACGGCATAGATAAGCGGCAGAAGGAATATTTCTTCTTTTATCTTTTGCTTACAACCGGGATGCTCGGGACATTTGCCGCGCTCGATTTATTCTTATTCTATATCTTCTGGGAAATTGTCCTCGTCCCGATGTACTTTTTAATCGGCATATGGGGCGGCCCCAAAAAAGAATATGCCGCGATTAAATTCTTCATATATACGCTCGCCGGCTCGGTATTTATGCTGTTGGGAATTTTAGCGCTCTATTTTACCTCAACGCCTCACACATTCAATATGCTCGAACTCGCAACTAACGGCCGCATGTTAACGCTGGGTTTTCAGATACTGGTTTTCGTCGCATTCTATCTGGGGTTTGCCATTAAGGTCCCGGTCTTTCCTTTTCATACGTGGCTTCCCGATGCTCACGTCGAAGCGCCGACGCCTATTAGCGTCCTGCTCGCCGGAGTTTTGCTAAAAATGGGAGGATACGGTTTCTTCAGAATTAGTTTCCCTATTTTAAAAGATGCGGCGCACTATTTTGCTTTGCCTTTTGCTATTCTAGGCGCGATAAATATCGTATACGGCGCGCTTGTGGCAATGGCGCAAACTGACTTCAAGAAGATGGTCGCATATTCATCCGTAAGCCATATGGGATTTGTAATGCTTGGGTTGGCGAGCATGACGACGACGGGATTAAACGGCGCGCTTTTAGAGATGTTCAACCACGGGATAATTACCGGCGGGATGTTCTTGCTCGTAGGCGTCATTTACGACCGCGCGCATACGAGAGATTTGAATAAATTCGGGGGCTTGGGCGTCAAAATGCCTGTCTATGCCGGGGTTTTAACCGTATTTACCCTCGCCTCATTAGGCCTTCCCGGCTTAAGCGGGTTCGTGAGCGAATTTCTCTCGCTGCTCGGGACTTATCCCATATTCAAATTAATAACTATGATATCGGTTTTGGGGTTAATCATAACCGCGGGTTATTTCTTATATATGCTCCAACGCGTGTTGTTAGGCCCCCAAAATGAAAGGTGGGCTAACCTTCCGGATATAAACAAGCGCGAGTTATTCACATTAATGCCCCTTCTGATTATCGTAATATTAATCGGCGTATATCCGTTAATCGCTATCAAATATCAGGCGGCTGCAATCGGCGCGCTCATTCAAAAAATCGGGGGCATTATCCTGTGAA
>CAZXJX010000051.1:7421-8063 GCA_964641235.1 uncultured Planctomycetia bacterium | reverse complement strand
GAGACAGCTTCTATTTCATCGCCGACTTTTATCGACGCAGGGTCGGGAAATTCATCCAGAGAAATTACGCCTTCCGATTTGTATCCGACGTCAACTAATACCTCCTTTGAAGTCAGTCCTATTACCCTACCTTTTACTATCTCTCCTTCTTTTATGCTCTTTAAGGTCTCTTCGTAAATTTTTGACATATCGATGGGTTTTTCATCCATCATTTTTTAAACAGCCCCTTTCATTTTTAGATTTTTAATTTCGTTCAAAACGTAATCAGCCAGTTGTTGATAAGCTTCCCTTCTGTCAGTTGAAAGTTTCAATTTTTGCGGCTCTACTATTTTACCAAAATATACCGAAACTTCCCCTGGATTGATAAATCGCGCGCCTTTCGGCATTGCTTCATCCGTTCCTTTAACGTAAGCCGGAAGAATCGGCACACCGGCCATCACACTTAAGAAACCGATACCTGGCTGCGCCGACTGACTCTCCCCGGATTGATTCCTTGTCCCCTCGGGAAAAATTAAAAGGACTTTGCCTTTTTTAAGGCGCCGAATTGCTTCCTTAAACGCTTTTAAATCCGCTTCTCCCCTCTTAACGGGAAAAGCGTTACAGCTACCGATAAGCCAGCCGAAAGCCCAATTATTAAACAAA
>CAZXJX010000051.1:0-7411 GCA_964641235.1 uncultured Planctomycetia bacterium | reverse complement strand
GGAGCCATAAAATGCAACGCTCTCGGAGAAGCAGAAGCTAAAGCGGGAGGATCTAAATGGCTCACATGATTACCGGCTAAAATAAAAGCGCCTTTTTTAGGAACGTTCTCCACACCATAAACCTTAAAGCCCATAATTATTTTAAAGAACAATTTGACAAAATTTCTTACAATGAAATACATCATAATCTATTTTGTCTTTATCGAGCTCAATACCTTCTCAACAACACCTTCTATGCTCATATCGCTTGTATCTATGTAAACCGCGTCATCCGCTTTCTTCAAAGGGGCCACCGAGCGGGTAAGGTCGTTTTCGTCGCGAATCTTTAAATCCTTTTTAACCTCCTCTTCGGTAATCCCTAATCCGCCCTCTTTTAATTCCTTATAACGCCGCCTCACCCTGACATCAAAAGAAGCATCGATATAAAATTTCTTATCCGCATCCGGAAATACAACCGTGCCGATATCGCGCCCCTCTAATACCGCAGGACCTTTTTCTCCCAATCTTCGCTGTAAAGTAACCATATGTGCGCGAACGGCCTTTGCCCTTGCGATGTAAGATACCGCATTGGTAATCTCGGGTTTTCGAATCTCCTGGGTTACGTCTTCTGCGTCCAAATAGACTTTTAACGAGGCGTCTTCCTGTTTTAATTCTATATCGGTCTTTTTCGCTAATGCGGCCAATGCCTCTTCGTCTTCGAGGTTCGTATTGACCTTTATCGCTTTTAACGTCAATGCCCGATACATAGCGCCTGTATCAATATATAAAAACTTAAGCCTTTGAGCTACCAACTTCGCGACCGTGCTCTTGCCTGAACCCGCAGGCCCGTCTATCGCGATTATCAACCCACGGCTCAATTCAACTTCTCCCTGATGCGCTTTGATTGTGCGAATTCCCTGTATAATTTTTCTGCGCTTGCCTTCTTTATAAGCGCTTTGAGTCGCGAAAGAGCGCGTCCGTATCTGTCTAAAGACTTAAGGATCTCTCGTTTATTGGTAATACAGATATCCCGCCAAATCTCCGGGTCGCCTGCGGCAATACGAGTCGTATCTTTAAATCCCGCGGCCGCGTATTTTAGCGATTTATCGCTCACGGAATTTATAAGCGCGGTCGCAATCAAGTGCGGAAGATGGCTAATTTCAGCTACAATGCGGTCGTGTTCTTCGGGTGTCTTTACAACGACTCTCGCAGCACCCAAAGATTTCCAAAATTGATTTAAAGCCCTTGTAGAAGAACTTTTTGTTTTTCTCGTCTTAGCCATAATTACCGTCGAACCCTCAAATAAATCTTCGTCGGCGAAATTTACTCCGCGTTTCTCCGAACCCGCCAACGGATGAGAACTTGCAAAAGAAATCCGCTTTGGCAAGGTTCTTTCGATTGCCTTAATAATTTCGGATTTTGCGCTTCCGGCATCGGTTAATATTGCGCCGTCTTTTAAATCTGCGGCTATCGCCTTTACGATTTTCGTAATGGCGCAGACCGGCGTTGCGATTATTACCAAATCGGCGTCAGAGACCCCGCGCCTTAAATCCTTCGTCCCTACATCTATCGCGCCGCATCTTATCGCTCGTCGTATCGAGGAACGCCTTCTTCCGATTCCTATGACGGTACGCGCAAGTTTTCTCTTCTTTATAGCCAAACCGAGCGAGCCGCCGATTAAGCCCACTCCGATTATCGCTACCTTTTCAAATCTCACGCCCAACCACTTTCGCAATAGCCTTCAATTCCTTCATTAACTTATCGAAATTATCGGGAAGCAACGATTGAAGCCCGTCCGATAAAGCCTCTTCCGGCTTCGGATGTACCTCGATTAAAAGCCCATCAGTCCCCGCTGCCACAGCTGCCTTTGCCATCGGCGGCACATATCCCCACTGACCGGTGCCGTGGCTCGGGTCGATAATTACGGGCAGATGCGTCTTCTTTTTCAATACGGGGATTGCGCTTAAATCCAGCGTAAAACGCGTCTCCTCCTCAAACGTCCTGATTCCGCGCTCGCATAATATCACGTTAAAATTCCCATTAGCTAAAATATATTCGGCAGACATAAGCAATTCCTTAATCGTCGATGACATGCCGCGTTTCAAAAGGACGGGCTTCTTCGACAAACCAACCTCTTTCAACAAATCGAAATTCTGCATATTCCTGGCGCCGATTTGTAAGACGTCGGCATATCTTTCAATCAAAGGAAGTTCGCGGATGTTCATAACCTCTGTGATTATGGGCAGGCCCGTCTTCTCGCGCGCCTCCTTTAAATATCTCAAACCCTCTTCGCCCAACCCCTGAAAACTATACGGCGATGTCCGCGGCTTGAATGCCCCGCCGCGTAAAATAGAAGCGCCCGAACGTTTTACGGATTTTGCAATCTGAATCAAAAGCTCTCGGTTCTCTACGGAACAGGGTCCCGCCATAACCACTATTTTTTTTCCGCCTACTTTTACGCCGCTTACATTTATGACCGAATTCTCGGGCTTAAATTCCCTCGACACCAACTTATAAGGCGCCAATATCGGCATTACTTTTTCCACGCCGGGGAAAATCTCAAGCGGCTGTATCCTTATGATATCCTCCTCCCCTATGACGCCGATAATCGTACGCTCAATCCCTTTTGATATCATCGGCTTTAACCCCAAGGACTTGACCTTCTCTACGATATGTTTTATCTGCGATTCCGTTGCGTCCGATCTTAAGACGATTATCATATTTACTCCTCCTTAAGAAGCATTGCCTTTTTAAGCGCTTCGATGAATTTGCGATTTTCCTCTTCGGTTCCGATAGTAACGCGGATGTAGTTGTCCAATTTGTACGGTTTCATATCCCTTACTATTACGCCGTATCTTAGCATCTGTCCGAACAATTTTTTCCCGTCGCGCCTGACGTCGATAAGGATGAAATTCGTTATCGTCGGCACGTAAGAAAATCCCATCTTATCCAAATTTCGGCATAAAAATGCCCGCCCTTTTAGAACCATCGACTTAGACTTCCTTATGTGCCCTTTGTCGTCGAGGCCTGCCAAGGCGGCCACCTGTGCCAGCATATTCACGTTAAAAGGCAGGCGCACCCTGTTCATATAACTTATAAGTTCGGCTTTTCCTATTCCGTAACCTATCCTTAACGCGGCTAATCCATATGCTTTAGAGAAGGTCCGCAATATCAAAATATTCTTATCTTTTAAATATTTCATTGAATTAGGATAGTCTTTAACGGTTACGAAATCGCAATACGCTTCGTCCATCACCACTATTATATTATTGGGAAGGCCGTCTAAAAATCTGCTTACCTCCTTCTCGGTAACATAAGTGCCCGTCGGATTATTCGGATTTGCAATGAAGATTAACTTCGTCTTATCGGTTATGGCGCGCTTCATACCGTCCAAATCGTATTTGAAATTGACCAGCGGCACCACCCTCACCTGCGCGCCGAACGCTTCGATGTTCAGGCGATATTCCAAAAACGACGGCTCCGCAATTATCGCCTCTTCGTCGGCGCTTAAAAATGTGCGGACGACTATTTCGATAATCTCGTCCGAGCCGTTTCCGATAATCAGATTCTCAGGCGCTACCTTTAATGCCTTTGCAATCTTTACTTTCAAATAGTAGCAATTCCCGTCCGGATATCGGTTCAAATATTTAAGCGCCCGCTTTATGGCGGAAAGCGCCTTAGGGGAAGGCCCGAGAGAATTTTCGTTTGAAGCGAGTTTATAAACCCGCTTCAAGCCCAATTCCCGCTCTACTTCCTCAATGGGCTTGCCGGGTTCGTACGGCTCTATATTTTCTATACCTGCTCTTGCTAATCGACTCATCTTTTTAATACGTTAAGCCATCGGATAAGAACCTAAGACCTTAAGATAGGCGCATCCGCGCTCAAGTTCACCAATGGCTTTTTTTACATTCTTATCTTTATAGTGCCCAACCATATCGAGGAAGAAGTAATATTCCCACGCCTTCTTCTTCGACGGCCTGGACTCTATCTTGGTCAAATTTATCTTATATTTTTTGAAGGGCACCAGCATATCATGTAAAGCGCCGACCCTATCTTTCACAGAAAACATAATAGAGGTCTTGTCCTTGCGGCTCGGTTCGCTCTCAGCCCTGCCGATAACTAAAAACCTTGTTACGTTATGCGAGCTGTCTTCTATCGAACGCGCCAAAATATTTAATCCGTAACAGTCTGCGGCGAGGCTCGAGGCAATCGCGGCGGAATATCTTTCCTTGACCGCAATCTCGGCGGCCTTAGTCGTAGACGATACCTCGATCAATTCGGCCTTCGGCAAATTCGCCTCAAGCCACATCCGGCATTGGCCGAATACCTGCGGATTCGAATAGACCTTCTTTATCTGATTTATTTTACAATTCGCAAGCAAATTGTGCGAAATCTCAAGCGATATCTCGGAACATATTTTCAAATCGGATTCCATGAACATATCCAGCGTATGGTTGACCGCGCCCTCGATTGAATTCTCAATAGGCACAACGCCATAGTCAGACCTTCCGTGCTCGACTTCTGCGAAGACCTCGGTTATCGAATTAACCGGGGCATATTTAACAGAGGAGCCGAACTTCTTTAACGCAGCGATATGAGTGAAGGTGGCCGGAGGACCTAAATACGCAATCTCAATCGGCTTCTCTAATGCCAGCGAGCCGGACATAACCTCGCGGTAAATAGACTTCAACGTCTCATTAGATAGAGGGCCCTTGTTATTCTTCTCTATCCTCTCGTATACGACTCTTTCTCTCTCGGGCGAATAAACGCTTTTCTTACTCTTTACCTTCAGACGGCCGATCTTCTTGCTCAACTGGGCTCTCTCGTTGAGCAGTCGTATTATCTTCGGGTCCAGCCGGTCTATTCTCTTGCGTAACTTCTCCAGTTTCATCCTTCGCCTCCTCGCTTCCTAAATTCCCAACTTTCGCATCCACTTCTCTCAAATCTATATCCGCCTCGGTAAATTCGGATAACTTCGGTAACTCAGACAGTGAACTCAAGCCGAATCTATCCAAAAATTCTTTCGTCGTGCCGTAAATAATGGGCCTGCCGGGAGCATCCTTTCTTCCGACAATTCTAATCAAGGTCCTTTCCATCAAGGTCTTTACGACACCGTCGACGTTTACGCCTCGTATATCCTCGATATCCGCCCTCGTTATCGGCTGACGATAGGCGATAATCGCTAATGTCTCTAATCCCGGACGGGTCAACTTATCTTTAAATTTCGCTTTATAGAAATCCTTTAGATATTCCGCATATGCCGGGTCGGTTGTCATTTGAAACCCGCCTGCGATTTCGCAAATTTTAAAACTCCTGCCTAAATTTTCATATTCGGATTTTAACTCCAATAAAAGAGTCCTTATATCCCGCGAATCCAACTCCGATAAAACCTCTTTAATCTGGTCGACTGATATCGGTTTCTCGGATGCAAACAAAAGCGCTTCGATTATGCGTTTAGCTTCCATTCGCTTTTAATTTAGGTTGTATATTATTGGGGTTTCTCAAAATCTCTATTTCCCCGAATAGTTGCCGCTGCCTTACGACGACCTCCTTTAATCTGATTAACTCCAACAATGCCAGAAATGTTGCGATTAACTCCAATTTGCTCTTGGCTCTTTCAAATATCTCTTTGAAATATAAGGACGGCCTTTCGACCAAAAGGTGAAACAGTTCGTGAACCTTTTCCTCGACGGTATATTCGTCCTTGACTACCTCCAAAAACGCTTCCTTCGAAACTGATTTCAATATCGTCGAGAAAGCCGTGATCAAATCGAATATCGACGCCTCAAAATAAGGGCCCTCTTTCTGGTCGACGAATTGGGTCTCGTCTACGGCCCTCGGAAAAACCAAGGACCTGCCCGCTTCCATCTGCGCCAACTGGCCTGCCGCCTCTTTAAATTTCTTGTATTCGATAAGCCTTCGCACCAACTCCGCTCGCGGGTCTTCCTCTTCAATCTCTTCGGGCGGCTGTTCCTCCGGCGGAAGCAGCATCCTCGATTTTATATGCATAAGCGTCGCCGCCATCACGATGAATTCTCCGGCGATGTTCAAATCCAGCATCTTCATATATTCCAAATATTCCAGATATTGCTCTGTGACCTTTGCGATAGGGATATCAAATATGTCCGCTTCCTCTTTCTTTATCAAATATAAAAGCAGGTCTAGCGGCCCTTCAAAAACCTCTAACTTTACCCTATACGTCATAGCCCAACCGCCTTTTTAACTTCGCCTAAGGTCTTGAACGCTATCTCTCTGGCTTGCTTTGCGCCTTTCGTTAAAACAGCATCGAGCGCGGCTTTATCCTTTAATATTTTTTTTCTTCTCTCTTGAATCGGTCTTAACATTTCGATTATATATTCAGAAAGCCGTGTTTTATTCTCGACGCAACCTATTTTGGCTTTTCTGCATTCGTCGGCGACCGTCTCGCCAAAATCCGGCAAGAAAACTTCATAATAAGAATGGACATTGCATATTTCCGGATGCCCGGGGTCTTCTCTTCGTATCCGCGCCGGGTCGGTTACCATCGACATCACCTTGGTGCGAATCACATCCGGCGAATCCGAAAGGGCGATTGTGTTGCCGTAACTCTTTGACATCTTGCGGTTATCTATACCCAACAACCTGGGCGTTTCCGTCAATATCCCATCCGGCTCCGGGAAAATCTCTGCTTTATAAAAACGATGGAACCTGCGCACAATCTCACGCGTCAATTCCAGATGGGGCAATTGGTCTTCGCCGACGGGAACAGCGTTGGCTTTGTAAATCAGAATGTCGGCGGCCTGCAAAATCGGGTAACCTAAAAATGCGTACGTCGCAAGGTCGCGTCCTTTGATTTCTCTTAACTGTTCCTTATACGTCGGGCAGCGCTCAAGCCATGACAAAGGGGTTATCGTCGACAAAATCATATCCAATTCCAAATGCTCCGGCACCTGGGATTGAACGAATATGACGGATTTTTTAGGGTCTATGCCGCAAGCAAGCCAGTCGACGACGTTATCGATTATGCTCTCTTTTATGCCCGACGGTTCCTCATATTCGCTCATCAAAGCGTGATAATCGGCGACCATATAGAAGCAATCGTATTTCTCCTGCATCCCGACCCAATTTTTTAGCGCCCCGGCTAAATGGCCGAGATGCAACTTGCCCGTGGGCCTCATCCCGCTTAATACGCGTTTTTTCATCCCGCACCTTTTAGTATTCATATAAACTTAAAACCTCCTTATAAAAATTTGAATTAGATAAAGGTGCGGGATTCATCTCTTAAAGTTTCCGCGCCGTTTTTCGAATTTCGTAAATTTCGATTATATCACCGGCATTTATATCGTTAAAATTCTCCAGCCCGACGCCGCACTCGAAACCCTCCGCAGCCTCTTTTACATCGTCTTTAAATCTCTTTAGCGACGATATCTTCCCTTCGTATACTTTTGTCTTT
>CAZXJX010000050.1:3664-8075 GCA_964641235.1 uncultured Planctomycetia bacterium | reverse complement strand
GGTGCCCTTATCCGCAGATTAGAAGATAGAGATATTAAAATCGAGTGGGTCAATATCGGCGGCGGCTTAGGTATTATTTACAAAAAAGAGCGTCCGCAGACAGCGGCTCGTTTTGCAAGCGTAGTCCTGCCTTTGCTTAAAGGTCTCGATGTTAAATTAATATTGGAGCCGGGCCGGTTTATCGCTGGGAACAGCGGGATTTTGGTCACAAAAGTCACTTATGTAAAAAAGACGCGCGCAAAAAATTTTGTAATCGTTGATGCGGCAATGAACGATTTAATCCGTCCGTCGCTTTACGATGCGTATCATGAGGTTTTACCGGTTCTGAGACGGACAGTGCGTGGACGCATATTAGCCGATGTCGTAGGCCCCGTCTGTGAAAGCGGCGATGTGTTAGCGAAGGATAGGAGATTGCCGGTTTTTGAGTCGGGTGAGCTATTGGCGATTATGGGCACAGGCGCTTACGGATTTACTATGTCGAGCAATTACAATTCTCGGCCGCGCGCGTGCGAAGTTATGGTCATTAAAGGAAAGTTCTATATCGTGCGCGAGAGAGAGACGTACGACGATTTGATTAGAGGCGAGGTTATCCCAAGACAATTACGATGAAGCAGCTTAAGTTTGTAAAGACGGTCGCAAGCGGAAACGATTTTATCGTTATCGAGAATTCCAAAGCAAAAATTCCGAATTCTAAATTGCCTTCATTTGCAAAAGAAATCTGCAACAGAAATTTGGGAGTTGGAGCGGATGGGCTTTTGGTTATCGAGCCGTCAAAAAAAGCGGATTTTAAGATGCGGGTATTGAATCCCGACGGAAGCGAAGCCGAGATGTGCGGAAACGGCGCCCGCTGCGTTGCTTTATATGCAAAAGAGAATAAGATAGCCGCCAACAAGATGCGAATAGATACCATTGCAGGAATTATCGAGGCGGAAGTCTCGAAAGATAAAGTAAGACTTAAGATGTCCGACCCTAAAGATATCAGGTTGGATTTTAACATTCCGGTAGAGGGAAAGAATTATAAAGTTTCATTCGTGAACACCGGTGTTCCGCATACAGTGATATTCGTCGAAGATTTGGAGAAATGGGACGTGAAGAGACTTGGGCGGGCGATACGTTATCATAAATTATTCGCGCCGAAAGGCACAAACGTAAACTTTGTCGAGATAGAGAAAGAAAATTCTATAAGAGTGCGCACATACGAACGCGGTGTCGAAGACGAAACGTTAGCGTGCGGCACAGGCGTAACTGCATCGGCAATAATCTCGGGGGCTTCTAAGAAATTTAAGAACCCGATAATTTGCCTTACAAAAAGCGGCGATAAATTAAGAGTATATTTTGATAGGGTTGGCGATAATTTTAAAAACGTATATTTAGAGGGCAGTGCGAAGGTCGTATTTTATGGGCGCTTCCCAAATAAAAAATAGGGACACATCCCATTTTTCCATTTTAATAAATAGGATGTGTCCCTAATATAGGAGGTGAATAAGATGTTTGAAGGCTCGATAGTTGCGTTGGTAACGCCATTCAGCAAAGGAAAAGTTGATGAGAAGAAATTAAGAGAGCTGGTCGAATTCCATATAGAGAACGGCACATCGGGAATCGTGCCTTGTGGGACGACGGGCGAATCAGCTACTCTTTCTATGGAAGAGCACGAAGAGGTAATCGAGATTACAATTGATGCGGTTCGCAAGAGAATTGCCGTTATAGCGGGGACAGGTTCGAACTCGACTGCAGAAGCGATTCGGCTCACGAAACATGCCGAAAAAGCAGGTGCTGATGCGGCCCTTCTTCTTTCTCCGTATTATAATAAGCCGACCCAGAAGGGGCTGTATCTACATTTTAAGGCGGTTGCCGAAGCGGTTAAAATTCCTCTGATACTTTATAACATTCAGTCGCGGACAGCGGTAAATATCGAGCCGGAGACATTCGAAAAGCTCGCCCAGATAAAAAATATCGTCGGAGTAAAAGAGGCAAGCGGAAGCTTGGAGCAGATGTCTAGGATAAAGTTTCTGTGCGGCGAAAATTTCGGCCTCATTTCAGGCGATGATGCCTTGACTTTGCCTTTGCTTGCGATAGGCGGAACGGGTGTCATATCGGTTGTCGCGAATATCGTCCCGAAGGACGTCGCAGAAATGGTAGCCGCATTTAAAAAAGGCGATTTAAAGAGAGCGCAGGATTTACATTATAGATTACTGCCGTTAATAAAGGCGATGTTTATAGAGACCAATCCTATTCCGGTTAAAACAGCGATGGGGCTTTTGGGTATGATAGACCCCGAACTTCGGCTTCCTTTGTGCCTGATGTCCGAAGATAACCTTGCGAAACTTATGAATGCTTTAAAGGCATACGGGCTCACTAAAGAAGCAAAGGCATTTTCGAGGTAAAAATGATAAGGATAGCGGTAAGCGGTTGCGCCGGAAAAATGGGGACGCGGATATTTAATTTGGGGTGCGAAGACAGAGAGTTAAAGCCGATCGTGGGAATAGAGCGGAGGGAGATGACGAAGCAGTGCCTTAAGATCGACGGCTTTAAAGTATCTGATAACGCCGATGATATCAAAGAGGCCGATGTTTTAATCGAGTTTACCACGCCTGAGGCAACGATAGAGCATCTGGAATTTGCATTAAAACATAAAAAAGCAATGGTAATAGGCACTACCGGATTAGCCGAAGATCAGGTAAGCCGAATAAAAGATGCGTCGAGAAATATTCCGATTCTCTTTTCGCCCAACATGTCTATCGGCGTAAATTTGTTTTTTAAATTGGTCAAAGAAACGGCTGAAAAACTATCGAGGAATTACAAAGTGAATATCGTCGAGGCGCACCATATTCATAAAAAAGACGCTCCTTCCGGGACAGCGAAGAAATTAGCGCAACTTATCAAAGATGCTTCCGGCAGGGAAGTGACCGATATAAAATCGATTCGAGAAGGAGAGATTATCGGCGACCATAAAGTAACTTTTGAAGGCCCGCTTGATACGATAGAACTTACCCATAGCGCCAAGACGCGCGATATATTTGCTAAAGGCGCGCTCGCCGCGGCGAAATTCATCGTCGGTAAACCGCCGAGATTATACGATATGCAGGATGTTTTAGGAGCGATTAAATGAGCGAGATTAAATTTTCAGATAGATTAAAGAAGCTTCCGCCGTATCTTTTTGCCGAAATAGATAAAGCGAAAAGGCAAGCGAAGGCAAAGGGCCGCGATATCATCGATTTGGGGATAGGCGACCCTGACCAACCCACGCCGTCTCATATTATAGAGGCGCTTTATAAAGCGGCGCTCGACCCGAATAATCATCATTACGCCTTAGATAGCGGAATGCCACAGCTTCGCGAAGCGATTGCGAAATGGTATCGAAAGAGATTTAAAGTGAAATTAGACCCCGAGATGGAAATATTGCCCCTTATCGGTTCAAAAGAAGGCATCGCGCATATTCCGCTTGCTTTCATAAATACAGGCGATTATGTTTTGGTTCCAGACCCGTGTTATCCGCCTTATAGAAACGGCACCATATTTGCGGGCGGCGTTCCTCATCTAATGCCGCTTTTGGCTGAGAATGATTTTTTGCCCGATTTATCAAAAGTTAAAAAAGAAATCTCAAAAAAAGCAAAACTTATGTTTTTGAATTACCCTAATAATCCGACAGGCGCAGTTGCAGACGGAGAATTTTATAAAAAGGCGATTGATTTCGCGCATAGAAATAATATCCTAATCTGCCATGATGCCGCATATTCGGAGATCTCTTTTGACGGGTATCGCCCGATGAGTATTTTGGAATTAGACGGGGCAAAAGATGTCGCGATAGAATTTCATTCGCTTTCAAAGACGTACAATATGACCGGCTGGAGAATAGGCTGGGCTTGCGGGAATAGAAAAGCGATTGAGGGCTTGGCCAAAGTAAAATCAAATATAGATTCCGGGATATTTCAGGCAATTCAGTTGGCGGGGATTGCCGCTTTGGAAGGACCACAGGCGTCAATAAAACAAGCGAACCGGATTTATAAAGAGAGGCGAGACGCCTTAGTCAACGGTTTAAACTCCCTCGGTTGGCGAATTTCTCGTCCAAAGGCGACTTTTTACGTATGGGCTAAGGTCTTGCCCGGTTATAATTCGACGATACTTGCTAAGGCATTATTGGAAAAAGCGGATATAATCGCTACGCCGGGTGTTGGTTTTGGAAAATATGGCGAAGGTTACATCCGTATGGCATTAACTGTGCCGAAGGATAGGATAAAAGTCGCGATACAAAGGATTAAGAAATTCTTAAGGTGAGGACGTTCATAGGGGTTGGCTCAAACTTAGGAGACAGACGAAGGAATATCGAGAGGGCAATCGAAGAACTGAAATCCTCTTGCATGGTTAATGTAATCAAGGTCTCCGAATTCTATGAGACCGAACCCGTCGGCGG
>CAZXJX010000050.1:0-3654 GCA_964641235.1 uncultured Planctomycetia bacterium | reverse complement strand
CCCGCCGCAAGGTAAATTTTTGGATGCGGCGGTAGAGGTCAAGACACAACTTACGCCTAGAACGCTGTTGGCTCTTTTGAAGAATATAGAGGTAGGAATCGGGCGCACCCATTCGGAAGTGAGATGGGGCCCGAGAGAAATTGATTTAGATATTTTATTATTTGGCGATTTAGTGATAGATGAAGCGGATTTAAAAATCCCGCATCCGTTGCTGCACTCAAGGAGTTTTATTCTCGAACCGCTCTGCGAAATCGCACCCGATGTCATTCACCCTGTTTTAAAAAAGAGCATAGGGGAGCTATTTTCGGATTTGAAATCAAGCGCAAAGCAATGAAACTGATACGTTCCATTACAGAGATTCGCAAGGAATTAAGTCGGGAAAGAAAAAAAAGGCACAGGATCGGTTTTGTCCCGACGATGGGGTATCTGCACGAAGGCCACCTTTCGCTTATAAGGCAAGCGCGAGAGGATGCGGATATCGTTGTAGTGAGCATATTTGTCAATCCGACACAGTTCGGGCCGAAAGAGGATTACAGGGAATATCCGAGAGATTTTAAAAAGGATTTAAATTTATGCAAAGATGAAGGTGTTGATTATATATTTGCGCCGAGCGTCAAGTCTATGTATCCAAAAGGATACGCAACTTTTGTCTCGGTTGAGGGCTCAACCGAGAATCTTTGCGGAAGATTTAGGCCGCGCCATTTTAGAGGCGTTACGACAGTCGTTACTAAATTATTCAATATCGTAAAGCCCGATATCGCTTACTTTGGGCAGAAAGATGCGCAGCAGGCGATTGTAATTAAACGCATGGCCGAAAACTTGAATATGGATATCGCGATAAAGGTTATGCCTATAGTCAGGGAAAAAGACGGATTGGCGATGTCTTCGCGCAATGTTTACCTTTCTTCCGACGAGAGAAAGAGGGCAGCGACGATATATCGCGCTTTACAAGAGGCGAAAGATTTGATAAAATTAGGAGAAAGGGATGCAAGGGGCATCATATCGGAAATGCGTAAGAGGTTGGTTTCGGTAGCCACGAAGATTGACTACATCGCAATAGTTGACCCCAATACCTTAAAGAACGTCAAGACGATAAAAGGCAAAGTAGTGATAGCGCTCGCTGTTTGGATTGGAAATACGCGCCTGATAGATAATATAGTTGCGAGAGGTTAAATGTTAAGGACGCTTTTAAAATCGAAGATTCACGGTGCGACCGTAACAGAAGCAAATTTAAAGTACACGGGTTCCATTACTATCGACGGAAAGTTATTGAAGGCCGCCGATATCCTGCCTGGGGAACGGGTGCAGATAGTCAATTTAAATAACGGTTCGCGGGTTGAAACGTACGTGATGGAAGGCAAATCCGGTTCGGGAAGGATTTGCATGAACGGAGCGGCGGCGCGCTGGGCACATAAGGGCGATATCGTAATAATTATATCTTACTGCCAAGTCGATGATGCAGAAGTGATAAATTTTAGGCCTAAGGCAGTATTTGTCAACGCTAAAAATAAGATGGAAAGGGTAAAGTATGTTTGAAGGCATTACGAATTCAGATAAAAAATACAATGAGGAGCTTAAGAAGAAGATCCTCAAATTGAAGGAAGAGCGCAACGCCGTCATCATCGCGCATAATTATCAGCGCGACGAAATCCAGGAGGTGGCTGATATAACAGGAGATTCTCTTGCGCTAAGCCAGGCCGCGGTTCGGACAGACGCGGATATAATCGTTTTCTGCGGCGTCCATTTTATGGCGGAGACCGCCGCTATCTTAAATCCGGATAAAATAATCCTTCTTCCGGTCGCTGAGGCAGGTTGTCCGATGGCGGATATGATTACTCCCGAGAAGTTAAGGGCTAAGAAGACGGAATATCCCGATGCGGCGGTAGTCTGTTACGTGAATTCATCTGCGCGAGTTAAGGCGGAGAGCGATATATGTTGCACCTCCTCGAACGCAGTCGAAATCGTAAAATCATTAAAGAAACACAAGCGTATAATATTCGTCCCCGACAGAAATCTCGGCAATTACATCCAATCGCAACTTCCGGATAAAGAGATAATCCTTTGGAAAGGATTTTGCCCCACTCACATACGGGTCCAGGAGGAGGATATAAGGGAAGTTCGCAAGGAACATCCCGACGCAGAATTTGTTGCGCACCCTGAATGCGAACCCGAGGTTTTGGCCCTGGCCGACCATATCTGCTCGACCGGGGGGATGTTTAAATACGTCAAAGCGTCTAAATCGAAGAAATTTATCATCGGCACCGAATCAGGCATGCTGTATCGCTTAAGAAAGGAAAATCCCGACAAAGAATTTTTTCTTGCCACCGAGCACCTCATTTGTCCGAGCATGAAATTGACGACTTTAGGTTGGGTTGCTCATTCGTTGGAAGCGATGGTTAATAAAATTGAAGTGCATCAAGACGTAAAAGCAAAAGCAAAACTCGCCTTGGACAGGATGCTTGAGGTTTCAGGCGAGAAACCCGTCGCCGCTTTTGCGGGTTATTAATTTCAATGCTTCGCGTCGGGATAATCGGTTGCGGAACGATCGGCACTCAGTTAGCGAAATATATCGACAGCAAGTTAAGGAATAAGGCGAAGTTAGTCGCTCTTTCTGAAGTAGACAGAAAAAAGGCACATGCGTTAGCGCATAATTTAAAATCGAAACCGAAAATAATATCGACCGGCGAATTGATAAATAACGTCGATTTGGTAATCGAAGCCGCCTCTGCAAAGATTTCGTATGGGGTCGCTAAGCGGGCAATAAACGCAGGCA
The DNA here is from genome assembly GCA_964641235.1 of uncultured Planctomycetia bacterium. GTDB lineage: Bacteria > Omnitrophota > Gorgyraeia > Pluralincolimonadales > CAZUZR01 > CAZXJX01. Next base: position 881 of record CAZXJX010000050.1, on the reverse strand, counting down.
AAGAGGTAATGGTTATGAGCACAGGCGGCCTTCTTAAAAATTTTAAGGCGCTCTTTGAATTAGCTGAAAGTAAAAGATGTAACATATATTTACCGAGCGGGGCCATATGCGGGCTTGATGGGTTGAAGGGTGCGAAGTTCTCCGGCATAAGAAAAGTTACGCTTACAACGAGAAAACCGCCCCTGGGTTTTAAAGGGGCTCCTTACGTTATTAAGAAAAAGATAGCCCTCGAGAAAATAAGGTCTGAGAAAGTCCTTTTCGAAGGGAATGCTTTAAAGGCGATCGAAGGTTTTCCGGCGAACATAAATGTGGCGGCCACTTTGAGCCTTTGCGGGATAGGGTCCAAAAAGACGAAGGTCAAAATTATCGCCTCGCCGAGGGTAAATAAGAATATACACGAAGTCGAGGCCGAAGGAAAATTCGGCAGATTGATCACAAGGACAGAGAATCTACCATCTCCAGGTAATCCCAGGACGAGTTATTTGGCGGTGCTCTCTGCTATTGCGACGCTGGATGGGATTCTGGAGCGAGTGAAGATAGGTACCTAAATGACGGAAGGGGGTGAAGAAAGGTGGCAGAAAAAGTAGCAAAGGCCGGGATCAAACGAGCGAAGGGATATTTATATTACATCGACAAGAAAGGCGATATCTCTCGCGCTAAGATGGCAAGAGGCGGAAAGAAAGGCGGAAGCCCGCAAAAGATTCAAAAAGTCGGCATCAAGAGAGTGAAGGGTTATCTATATTTTATCGACAAGAAGGGCGATGTTTCGAGAGCTAAGATGAAGAGAGGCAGAAGGTAAGTCTCGTTAAAGTACAGGAAAATATAAACCACAAGATTTACACAGAAAAATTTAATCTCGTGATAATCTGGTGGAATCTCGT
>CAZXJX010000049.1:0-8084 GCA_964641235.1 uncultured Planctomycetia bacterium | reverse complement strand
AGAGAAGAGCCAAAGCCGGTGGTCGTTAAAATTACCAAACGTATCATCGGGGATTATAAATTGCCGGATTTGAGTTTACTGGATTCGCCGCCTCCTTTCGAGGAGAGGAAGATAAAAGACGATTTAGATGCGAATGCTAGGATATTGCAGGAGACTTTGAGCGATTTTGGGATCGAGGTAAAAATTGCGGCCGTTGAAAGAGGGCCTGTTATAACAAGATATGAATTGGAACCCGCCCCCGGCGTTAAAGTAACAAGGATTACGAGCCTCTCCGACGATATCGCGCTTGCGATGAAGGCACAGAGCGTAAGGATTGTTGCGCCGATTCCGGGAAAGGCGAGGGTCGGAGTGGAAGTGCCGAACTCTTCGAGCGCTTTGGTATATTTAAAAGAAATTTTGCAGACGCCGGAATTTCAGAATTCGCAGTCAAAATTAACATTGGCTCTGGGGAAAGATATTGCGGGTGAAGCCGCTATTTCGGATTTAGGCGAGATGCCCCATCTTTTAATTGCGGGGACAACGGGTTCAGGAAAGACCGTTTGCGTTAACTCGATTATCACTTCGATGTTATTCAACGCCACGCCCGATGAATTAAAATTCCTGATGGTTGACCCGAAGATGGTTGAACTTGCGATATTTAATGGTTTGCCGCATCTATTATGTCCGGTTGTCACCGAAGCAAATAAAGTATCAGGCGCCTTAAATTGGGTAGTAAACGAGATGGAATCGCGATACAGATTATTTGCGCGGCTTGCAGTAAGAAATATAGATATCTTTAATGAAAAGAAGAAATCCGGCAACTTTAACGGGCAGGAAGAAGTTCCCGATATCCTTCCTTATATAGTCGTCATAATAGATGAGCTGGCGGATTTGATGCTCATTGCGGCGCAGGATGTAGAAAATGCGATTACAAGATTATCGCAGCTTTCGCGCGCTGTCGGCATACATATAATTTTAGCCACACAGAGGCCGTCCGTAGATGTCGTAACCGGCGTCATTAAGGCGAATTTTCCTGCGCGAATTTCGTTTCAAGTTGCGTCGAAGGTCGATTCGCGGACGGTATTGGATATGAACGGCGCTGATAAATTATTGGGAAAAGGCGATATGTTATTTTTAAAACCGGGGGAATCTAAGCCGATCCGCGCGCAGGGAAGTTTAGTATCCGATAGGGAAATCGAAGGGATAGTCAATTTTATAAAAGGGCAACGAGAGCCGTCATACGATGAAGATATATTGAAAGCACAAGATAAAAAACTCCATGGGCGTACATTTGAGAAAGACCAGATGTATGAGGAAGCGGTGAGGATGGTCCTCGAGACGAAACAGGCCTCGGTTTCGATGTTGCAGAGAAGGCTGGGGCTTGGCTATACGAGAGCCGCGCGGCTTGTCGATACGATGGAAGCCGAGGGGATAGTAGGCCCATATAACGGCTCAAAACCGAGGGAAATTCTCATCGAAAATATGGAGGATGTTAAGGCAAAGTGGAGTCAATCGGGCCGCAGTTAAAACAAGCTCGCGAAGCCAAAGGCATCTCGATAGAGCAGGCGCAAAAAGATACGCGCATTCATTCCAAGATTTTAAAAGCCCTTGAAGAGGATAGGATTAATGAGGTGGCCTCAGGCCCGATTTATATAAAAGGCTTCATAAAAAAATATGCGGATTATCTGGGCTTGGACGGAGCATCGCTGGCGGAGGAATATTTTAAAGAGCACCCAAAGTCAGCCGAGCAGACTTTAATATTGAAGGGAGAAAGTGCTCCGTTTAGATTTCCCGTAAAGCGCTTGGTTTCAATCGGCGTTACAATTCTGATTATCGTTTTTGGGTTCAGGGTGTTAGTCCATATCGGCGCAAATGCAAGAGCCAATCTTAAATCGCGCCCTAAAGTCGCGAAAAGAGTTGACGCTGCGCGAACTAAAGTAGATATCGAACGAACCAAGCAACCTCCGAAGTCAGCTCCTTCAGAAACAAAAATTGCGCTTTCCGCGCCGATCCAGAAGGGCCAAAATCTGATTCTCGCGGTGAAAACCACCAACGATGTCTGGCTTAAAGTAATATCGGATGGCGCCGTGATATACGAGAATATACTTAAAAAGGGCTCGCAGGAAAGTTGGCAAGCCACCCAGTCGCTTGAGATTTCGACCGGCCGCGCCGAAGCGTTGAACGCCGAATTAAACGGCACGAAGTTAGGGCCTCTTGGTAAAGGAGTCGTCAAAGGCATACTTATTACCAAGGACGGCGTGAAATTACCGAAGTAGAGATTGCTTCCCCTTCGCTTCGCTCTGGGTCGCAATGACCAAGGTTCAAATATGCCCGTCAAAGTTTCAATCCTCTCATTAGGCTGCGCAAGAAATTTAGTCGATTCCGAAGTTATGCTTGGAATTCTAAAAGGCGCCGGCTTTCAAATCGTGGATGAATTGGAAGGAACTGATATCGCTATTGTAAATACCTGTTCATTTATCGAGGATGCAAAAAAGGAATCTATCGACGTTATATTAGATGTAATAGAATTAAAAAATAAAAAGAAATTAAATCATATCTTAGTAACGGGATGCCTTCCGCAGAGATATAAAGATAAGCTGCAGGGCGAATTAAAAGAAATAGACGGCTTTCTCGGCGCAAACGGTTTTGAGAGAATGCCGCAAATTATAAATGCGCTGATGAAAGGCGAGAGAATACTTGATGTAATGCCCGCCCCAAAATATTTATACAGCGATAAAACTCCGCGCATTCGCCTTACGCCGAAACATTACGCATATGTGAAGATTTCCGAGGGTTGTTCGCATAAATGTTCCTTTTGCGTCATACCGCAGTTGCGGGGCCCGCACAGGAGCCGGCACATAGATTCGATTTTAAGAGAAGCGGGCGACTTGGTAAAAAACGGCGTAAGAGAGATAAATTTAATCGGCCAGGATACGACGCTTTACGGTATGGATTTATACAAGCGCCTTGCCCTCGCTGAACTATTGAAGAAATTAGTCAGGATAAAAGGCGTAAACCCCATTCCTGCACGCAGGAACGGGGTAAATTGGATTCGGCTTTTATATGCCCATCCCGCTAATTTTACCGACGAAGTTATTGAGGTCATAAAAGAAGAGCCCGCTATTTGTAAGTATGTTGACCTTCCGATTCAGCATATAAATGACAGAATTTTAAGGTTGATGAAGCGTGCGACTTCCAAAAAGAAGATTTTAGATTTACTCGAGAAATTAAGAAAAGAAATTCCCGGCCTTGTCATAAGGACCTCAATAATCGTAGGTTTTCCGGGCGAGACGGAAGCGGAATTCAAAGAACTCGTAGAATTCATAAAGGATGCAAAATTCGAGCGGCTCGGCGCATTTATCTATTCCCGGGAAGAAGGCAGTCCTGCGTATGATTTCCCAAATCAAATCTCAGAGAAGGAAAAGAAATCGCGATGGGACGAAATTATGAAAGCCCAGCAAGAGATTTCTCAGGAAAGTAATAGCAAATTGATGGGAAGGGAATTAGATGTTATAATTGAGGAAAAGGACGAATCCGACCCGCATCTCTATTTAGGCCGCTCCTATATGGACGCGCCGGAGGTGGATGGCATTGTATATCTCAGAGGTTCAGGCTTAAAAATGGGGAATTTCGTCCGTGCGAAAATTATAGATACTTATGAGTATGATTTAATTGGGGAGGCGATATGTCATTGCGAGGAGCGTAGCGACGAAGCAATCTAATACTTTGAAATTTAAGTCTCGCTTGGCCTTTCTTTATTACTCGCTTAAGGTAAATATATGGCTGCGTCATAAACCGGCTCTGCGCGAAACATTAAATTTCAAAGTGATAAATCATTTCTGCGAATATAGCGGCAGATATAAAAGAAAGGCAAAATATGGCATCATTTATAATTACGGTTTTACTAATTATTAGTTATCTAGCCACAGAATATTTAGGCACAGAAAAAAGAAATAATAAATTTTGGGTAAAAGTAATTATTGTTAGTTTAGTTATACTAGCAAGGGATGGAGTTAATTTCTTCGATAGCTTTTCTAAAGAAAATAAACAAAGAAAAGATATAGAACTAAGCATATTAGATGATTTTAAAAATAATACTGAAGTAATCTATACTTGGCAAACATGTTTAAACAAAAATTGGACACCTAAGAGAATAATAACTACAACTATGAATAGATTTGATTTGATAAATCTATTAAAGGATAGTAAGTTGAAAAACAAAATAAGTGTTACTTACAAATCCCTTCTTGAAGCAGAAGAAAGAATTAAAATATTTCGCGATGGAAAAGGATTTGAAAATAAAGAAGAGGTAGATACAATTAAAAAATATTTAGTTCTTTGTCAAAATCAATTATTAGAATCAATAGATAGTTTAGAGAATGATTTATATGGCAAGAAAAACGAAAAAATTCAAAAAAGTTCTAATCTAACGGACGAGCAGATAATTAAGCTATATATGGATCCCACAAGCACAGATATCAGAAGTACTGCCAGTGGTTCAGTCGTTGAAGTAAAGCCTTTTTTAAATATACAAAAATAAACCATGAACCTACCGAATAAGCTTACGATATCGCGGATCATATTGACGTTCATCTTCATGTACTTTCTATTTGCCAGATGGGCGGGGGCGAGGTATGCGGCGTTCGTTACTTTCGCCCTCGCCTGCTTAACGGATTATTACGATGGTTTAATCGCCCGACGAGAAAAACGGATAACCGATTTTGGGAAATTGATGGACCCGATTGCCGATAAGATTTTGGTATTGGCGGCTTTTTTGGCATTCGTTGAATTAAAACTTATTCCTGCTTGGACGGTTGTGGTCATCGTTGCGCGAGAGGTCACGGTTACGGGCTTAAGGATATTTGCCTTAGGCAGGGGTACGGTATTGCAGGCGGAAGAGGCGGGTAAGCATAAGACGGTCTCACAGATAGTTGCGATATTTACTATTTTGATTTTTTTGATATTAAAGGATACGGCTAAATCCTTCGCTTTTTGGACCGGCACATTTGAAAAGTGGTTTTTAGATTTAATATTTGTATTGATGGTGGTAACCGTCGTCTTAACGCTTTCATCGGGCATCTCATTTCTTATGCGTAATAGGAGGATGTTTACTTGAACCCCGTTGTTAAATGCTTAAGCAGTTTTTTCTATTTGGGCTATGCGCCTAAAATCCCGGGATTTTTTGGTTCGCTCGGCGGGCTTTTATTTTATTTTATGGTAAAGCATAATTTTGTTTTATATATCGGCACATTGATTGTTTTAACTGTGTTGGCATTTTTTGTAATAAATAAAGCGGAGCAGATTTACGGCGGGAAAGATGCCAAGCACATCGTAATAGATGAAGCAGTAGGGATGATGCTGGCTCTATTTTTAGTTCCGTCAAAGCCGCTTGCGATATTTCTTGCATTTATCTTTTTTAGATTCTTCGATGTTTTAAAGCCGTTCCCTATAAAATGGGCAGAAAAGCAGAGCAGCCCTTTGGGCGTTATGCTCGACGATGTTATTGCCGGGGTTTATGCGAATTTATCGGTTCAGGCGCTTTGCATTTTAGCGATGAAAAGCGGGGTATAGGTAGGACCATTTGCGCTAAGTTGGCTTTTGAAAAGCGTTAAGTGGTCAACGTTGATTTTTGAGCATGGTTCAAATTTTGTAATTTCGATTATGCTCTTTAATTTGTCTTTATTCTTGGGCGACTTAACCCTTCCCAATGTAATATGCGGATGAAATTCTCTATCTTCTTTCGGAATATCGATTTTTTCCAATTTATCTTCTAGTTCTTTCGCTATTAGCTCGGTTTCGGACTTTCCTTCATTTACTCCCGCCCAAATTACCCTCGGGTAATCTAATTTTGGAAATGCGCCTATCCCTTTTAAGGTTAAAGCGAAGGGTTTGAAATTTTTGACTACCGCACTTAATATTTCCTGCACCTCTTTAACCTTTGCCTCATCGATGTATCCCAAAAATTTTAAGGTAAGATGAATGACTTCAGGCGCAACCCATTTTACATCCGCATCGGATTCGGCAAGGGCGGATAGAAGCGAAGATAATTCGGAATGGGTCTCTTCGTCTAATTCAATTGAGATGAACGTGCGTATAGATTGTTCCATCAAATTTGTCTGCGAAGTAAATCAAGCGCCGCTTGCGAGGTTTTAAATTTTATAACCTCGCGGTCGCCGCTAAAATGAAATTCGCGACAGGTAGTTCGTTTCGACGTCGCAAGGGCTATATAGGCCAATCCAACCGGCTTGGATTTAGTCGCTCCAGTTGGGCCCGCGATCCCGGTTACGCCTAACCCAAAAGTAGTTCCGGCGATTTCTCTTATGTTTTTTGCCATCCGGGTTGCAACTTGCGAACTTACCGCACCATATTTTTTAAGCATTTCCGGCGACACCTTAAGTTGTGAGACTTTTGCCTTATTCGAATACGCCACAACCGCCATCTTGAAATATTTTGAACTGCCGGGGATATTCGTAATGCGATTTGTTATAAGCCCGCCCGTGCACGATTCCGCGAACGCAATTGTCCGTCTTAAACGGCGTAGTAATTTTCCGACGATTCCCTCTAAGGTTTCATCGTCCCTGCCGAAGATATAATCTTTTAAGCGCGCCGTGATTTTTTTGTCCATCTTGTTTATAAGGATATCCGCTTGCCTTTGATTTTTCGCCTTGGCGGTTATTTTTAGTTCAATTAGAGCGGGACGGGCAAAGATGCCGACTGTAACAGGCGGGGGGCTTTTTAGGATCTCTTTTACTTTCCGGTCCACTTGCGATTCGGGTAGGCCGGTTATATTTATCGTGCGGGTTTTTATCGTCCATTCCGATTTTGTCCTCCTTTTTAAAAAAGGGATTACGCCGCGTTCGAACATCGGGCTCAATTCTCGAGGCGGACCGGGAAGGGCAATCAATGCTTTTTTATCTTCTTCGATAATCAGTCCGGGCGCAGTCCCGACGTCGTTCTTTAAAATGATGGCTCCTTCAGGGATATGCGCTTGACGAACGCTTTCGGCCGGCATTTTAGAACATCCTTTTCCGAAATGGGACCTAATTCGCGCTAAAACTTTTTTATCCAATATCAAGCTTCTTGCTAAAAAGCGAGCGATAGATTCTAAAGTAATGTCATCTACGGTAGGGCCCAATCCTCCCGTTGTGATTATGATATCAGAGCGCGTCATTCCTTGTCTTATCGCTTCGATGAGCCGTTCGGGATTATCGCCGACCGTGGATTGGTAATAAACGTCGACTCCCAATTCGGCGAGTTTTTGGGAGAGATAGGAGGGGTTGGTATTTATGATTTGACCAAGCAGTATCTCCGTTCCTATCGCTATTATCTCCGCTTTCATAATATCGCTATTATAAAGCAGGGACGGTTCTGGTGTCAATCAGAGAAGTGTCCCCTAAAATAATCTTCGGCGTATCCAATAAGTTATTTTCGTGACCTAATACCCTAAATTTATAACTACTCCATGGATAGTCTAGAGGTTCCTTAACAAAATTAGCCCTAACAGGGTTAAGCTCAACGTAGTTTATGCAGGTAAGAAGATATTCATCTTTGTGGATGACCATGCTCTTAAAACGATCTTGCCAAATATGCCCTACTTTTTCATACTTTGTATTGAACCAGACAGCGTAGGCAAGGTTTAATCGGTGCATAATCTTAGCCAATTCTTGCGGGGCTTTAGGCTCAATAATTAAGTGAATATGATTAACCATCAGACAATAACCATAGAGGTTAAAGCAAAATTTCCTTTTATATCTGGCAACTAATTTTAAGAATTTCTCGTAGTCAACTTGTTCCAGGAAAACTTGTTGCTTTTGATTCCCTCTTACGATAATATGGTAGCATACGTTTTCTAAAAGTATTCTTGCGCTTCTGGGCATTTTGTCACCTCCTTATAATAGTAGACGAAAAAAAGAGGAATTTTCTTTCATAAAAATTACAAAGGGGGACACTTTCCCGATTAGCATCAGAACCGTCCCTAATTTTTCTTTACAAAGCCGCAGAGAAATCGTATAATAATTATTCAATTTAAGGGACCAGCCAAAAGATTTTTGAAAGAAAATCCCTCAAGGTTTCGTCTATTATACTATAGCGAAACCATTTTAACC
>CAZXJX010000048.1:0-8341 GCA_964641235.1 uncultured Planctomycetia bacterium | reverse complement strand
GTAACGAAAAATTGCGCGATGCACGGGACAAACAGAGTTATCGTGACGACGCTTACCAAAACTTGGATGGGGTCCAGCAACCCGTTCTTCTGCAAAACGTAAAGGCCTGCCGCCCCATAGTCGCGCCTTAAAAATCCGACGATAAATGCCTCAGTCGCTTTTATGGGCAGGCCCAAAAATCCCACCACAAGCGGTTCGGCCGCTTTCTCTATCAAAACAAGCAAGCCGATTTTATTCGCGACGAAGAGGATGAATGTCCCCAATATAAACAGTGGGACCGCCTCTTTTAAATACCATTTGATTCGTGCCCCGACCTTTAACAATATATTAGAAATCTGCGGCATTCTAATCGGCGGGATCTCCAAAATAAAATCACCGCGCCTGCCGGGTAACAATTTATTCGCGATAGCCCCCACCACCAACAAATTTAATACGATAACCCCGGCCCAAATTAATGCTGCCTTCCAGGAAATCCCGGCCAACATCGAAAGTATAACCCCTAACTGAGCGGAGCACGGAATCGCCAATGCCAAAAGCAAGGTGGCGATAATCCTCTCTTTTTTCGTCTCCAAAATCCTCGCCGTCAAAGTCGCCATAGTGTCGCAGCCCAAGCCCAGCACCATCGGAAGAACCGCTTTTCCGTTAAGCCCCATTAAGTTAAATATCTTATCGACCATAACAGCCAAGCGCGGCAAATAACCGGAATCCTCCAATATCCCAAAGGCAATGAAGAACGTGCCGACTATGGGAAAGATTATCGCTATCGAATAGGTAACCGCCATCGTTATGACGCCATATTGTCCGATTAACATCTCCTGAAAAAATTTTATCGGAATTAAAAGTTCGACTGCCTTGGTCGCCCAAGGGTTTAGGAATTTCCCGAATATAACATTTTCCAAAAAATCTACCAGCGTTCCAGCGCCGAATTCTCCGACGAATTTATAAACTGCGACTAAAACCAGCGCCATAAAAGGAATTCCCCATAACGGATCCATCATAACCCGTCCTAATTTCTCGGCGAATCCCTCGACGGACAAATGGCCTTTCGTAAAGACGGGTTCCGCAATCTTCGTTATGGCGTCTTGACGCCTTCTGATTATCACAAAACTTAAGGGGCGCGAATATTTCGCCTGGACGCGTTTTACAATGCCCATAATTTTGTGGATAAGCTCGCTATCGAACCGCTTTGCGATAAGATAGTCCTTTAGCGTTTCATCTCTGGAAAGTAAAATCAACGAAACCGCCCGGTTATCCACTCCCAAGTCCGGCAATAAAGACGAAATCTCTGTTATAGCGGATTCGATTTCTTTTCCGTAATCTATTTTAAAACCCGACCTCGAAGGATTTGAAATTGCATGGATAAGTTTAGCCAAACCCCTCTTCTCCGTCGCTACCGTCTCGACGCATTCTACTCCTAAAATACCCTTAAGCCGAGATAAGTCTATCTTTATGCCACGCTCCGTTGCCTCATCGAACATATTTAAATCCAGCACTAACGGAATCCCCATCTCGATTAATTGCAAGGTAAGCAATAATGAACGCTGCAAGTTCTTCGTGTCGGCAACAACAACTGCGACGCGGTCCTGCTCTTCTAAAAGTATATCGCGGGTAACCCGTTCGTCTTCGGAACGCGGGACTAAGCTGTTCACCCCCGGCGTATCTATGCAGATTGCGTCCTTATGACCAAAGCTCGTCCTGCCGTACGTTACCTCGACCGTTGTCCCCGGATAGTTTGAGACGGTAACGTACTTGCCAGTCAAAAGGCCGAATACTACCGACTTTCCAACATTGGGGTTTCCGATGAGGATTATCTTCTTCTTTCCTTTTATGTCTATTTCGCGTTTCTCGTGTTCGTGCATAAAAAACCTTCCTTCCTAATTGAGATTTAGTCTCAATTAGTATACCAAAAAAATAAAAATTGTCAAGTAAAACTTCGATTATTTTTTCTGGATGACGATCTCCCAATCGGTATCATTTATTTGGGTTACCCCTAATATCTTCTGCCCTTCATATTCCATTGCCCTTGGAACTTCATCAATTGCATTTTTGTAATCCACTATTACCTTTAGCACTTGACCTATTTCCATTTCTTCTAATTCGAGTTTAGAATTTATAAAATTATACGGGCAGATAGTGCCTTTTAAATTCAATACCCTATCTATCTTTAATTCCTTTTTGGGCTCTTCAAAAAATTCACCATTAATATAAGCGCGTGTCCTTGATTCCTTTGGCTCTTTAAAGATTTTTTCTGTGGGCCCGTGCTCGATTAAATAACCCAAATATAAAAATACCGCATAATCCGCAATTCTCGTCGCCTGCTGAATATTGTGCGTTACTATAACTATCGTATAATCGTTTCTTAACTCAAGTAATTTCTTCTCAATATGCTGCGCGGAGATGGGATCGAGCGCCGAAGTTGGCTCATCGCCTAATATAATTTCAGGCCCAACAGCCAAACCCCTGGCTAAGCATAACCTCTGCTGTTGTCCTATGGAAAGTTTCGCAGCAGAACCGTACAACCTATCCTTAACCTCATCCCAGAGATTTACTTCCCTTAGATAATGCTGAACTATTCCATCCAATTTCTTCTTATCTTTTATGCCGTGTATCCTTGATCCATAAGCGACGTTATCGTATATTGACATCGGCAAAGCCTGCGGCCTTTGTGAAAGCAGCCCCATCTTCTTTCTCAAATGCGTAACTTCAATCTTTGGGTCATAAATATTTTCTCCGTCGACAAAGACCTCGCCGATAACTTTCACGCCGTCCTGTAAATCTATCAAGCGATTAAGGGATTTAAGCAGAGTTGTCTTGCCGCAGCCGGATGGCCCAATAATCGCGGTAATTTTTTTGTCAGGTATATCTATGGTGATATTATTTAATGCCTGATGTTTACCGTACCATACGGTTAAATTCTTTATGCTTATGTGGGTCTTAAATTCCATTGCGCCCTCCTATTTAACGATATGTTTTGTAAATCTTTTTGACAAAATCCTTGACAGTATGCTTATAAATAAAATTATCGCGGTCAGTACCAGCGCTGATGCATAGCCGCGCTCTTGCACCTCAGGAAAAGGCGTACCTAATTGAAAAAATATCGCCAGAGGTAACGTCGCAACCGGCTTAAACAACGAATAAGGCAAAGAATCCGTAAAACTTGCGGTAAATAGTACCGAGGCGGCATCGCCGATCCCGCGGCCAAAAGCGATGAGAATCGCCGTTACTATACCGGGCAAAGCTTGTTTAAAAAATATCTTTATCGCAGTCTCTAATTTAGTTGCGCCTATGGCAAAAGATGCCTCTTTCAACTCCTGAGGAATCATCTTTAAAACTTCGTCCATGGTCCTTGACATAATCGGAATTATTAATAGAGCTACCGTAATTATGCCGGCCAAAAGCGAGGCCCTAAGGCCGAATAAAATCATCAGAGTAAAACCGAATGCGCCGTAAACGATAGACGGAATTCCCCAAAGCACATCCAAGAAAAAACGCACAGTCAAAGCAAGTTTTGAATTTTTTCTTAAATATAAATTCAAATAAAAAACTAACGGAAGGCTGACTAATAGAGCTAAAAATGTCGCTCCTATCCCTAAAACAAGCGACCCTAAAATTGCGTTGAGTATCCCTCCTTCTTTGCCCAAATAATATCCGCCCTTTGGCGTCTTAATAAGCATGTCCAAGTTTAAGGCGGGAAAGCCCTTTAAAAATATCGTCGCCAAAATTAGGGCTAAACTTCCTATTACAATAAATGTAGAAAATATCATAACCCCTTTAAAAATATTCTCTTCTAACTTCCTTTTGTCCACCCCGCACCTTCTTTCTTATTCATCTTGCACCCGCACTTCTATTAACACCTCGGAATATTTAGAAGGTGCGGGGTCCACATTAAACTCCTCTTCTTTCGATGCGAAACAAAATTCCCCACCCCGCCATATTAAAAAGTGCTGTTACGACTAACAAGATAAGCGCGGCTAAAAGAACTGCCGAGTCATATATAGGTATAGACATCATCTCGCCATAGGTGTTGGCGATAAGCGCCGGCAAGGGATAAGCGGTGTCAAAGATTGATTTAGGAAACCCATGAAGGCTGCAACCCGCCACCATTAAAACCGCCATCGTTTCTCCAAAAGCGCGCGATAACCCTAAGATTATCGCTGCAATAATGCCTGGCCGTGCTTTTTTTAAGACCGTATATTTTATTGTCTGCCACTTTGTTGCGCCTAAGGCCAACGATGCCTCCCTTACGTCGAAGGGCACTGTCCTGATTACCTCCTCTGCTACGGAGATAATTATCGGAAAAGACATAACGGATAAAACAATGCCTCCGGTAATAGCAGAAAAACCGGTATAATTATCCGAAACAAACGGAAAAAACGGCAACTTCTCGCTAAAGAAAGGCATTAGATAATCCCGCACTAAAGGCACGACAGCAATCATCCCCCAGACGCCGTAGACCACAGGAGAAATCCCCGCAAGCAAGTCAATTATCGGTTTGGCAAACTCGCTAGTTCTCTTGTGGGCGTATTCCGAAAGATATATTGCCGTAAGGATGCTTAACGGCACGGCAATAGTTATCGCAATCGCTGTCACCCACAGCGTGCCGGCAATAAAACTCGCCAAACCGAATTGGCCTAAAGTAGGGTGCCACGTCGCGGAAAAGAGCAAATCACTTAAACTCTTTATCGCCAATATCGGCTTAGACCTTTGATATAACCCAAACGCCATAAGGAATGCGAGGCTCAATACAAATAACGCAAGGAGAAACATTACTTTATGCGCAATGTTATCTTTAAATTTCCTTGTATTCATTCTTTTTCCTTAAAAAGTTCGCAGATATTTTTTAGCGCTTCTTTTTCATCCGGACCTTCAGCAATAACCGCAACCTCAGCATCCTTTGGCGCTCCTAACGTCAACACCTCTAAAACAGAGCACGTATCAGCGAACTTGCATCTGTGGCAAAAATAAATTTTGGACTTATGCCTTTTGGCAACTTGCACCACATCGGCAGCTCTTCGCAGATGAAGACCTTCGGGATTATTAATTTTTATCTTTTCGATTTCCATATTTTCTCCCCGAATCATAGAGGAGGTAGATTAATCTACCTCCTCCCTTTGCATTACTCCAACTCTTTCAATACCTTTTCCCTTTCTTCCTTCGGCAAAGATAAACTCGTCCCTACCTCATCTACGATCTTCGTGCCTTCGTCGGAAAGCGCGAATTCAATGAATTCTTTTGTCAGCCCTTGAGGTTTGCCCTTCACGAAGAAATAATTCTTTCTTGTTGCAGGATACCTTTCGGCTCTTATTGCTTTAATTGCGTTATCTCGTGTTTCGTAAACTTCATCGGAATCGGCAACGCCGTTTTCATTCGAATCGATGGGAACTAACTTTGCTCCTTTTACTACCGTGCCCTCACGAGTAAAGACATAACTAAAATTAGAGTAACCGATGCCGACTGGGTCCCTTTTTGCCGCCTCCAATAATCCCGGGTCTCCATAAACACCTACACCTTTTAAATCTTCCTGTTTTTTGTTACCTGTATACTTTGCCCAAGAAGCTGCTGCGCCGCAAGAATCAGAGCGGGTATAGAGATGTATGGGTTTATTTACTTGACGACCGACTATTTCATCCCACGTCGTAATTATTCCGCTGACATAGAGATCAACCCAAGTCTGTCTCTTTACGCCTTTCTTAAGAAGGTCTTGTAGGGCTGGATTTTTATCGCTTACCACCGCGAAAACCGCATCATGTAGGATATAAACAGGAATTATCCCTTTTTTAATCTCCGACGGGTCGGGGTCACGGGAAACCATTCCGATATCCACCAGACCAGCAATAGCATCCGCAGCTCCTTTACCTGCACCGCCAGCAGAAACATCAATTTTTACTTTGGGATGCAACTTTTGAAAACCCTCAGCCCAGGCCACTGCCGTGGGATAAATCGCCCAAGCGCCGGATAGAGTTACCGTACCCTCAAGTTCTTTTTCTTGCGCAAAACCAATGTTGCTCGAAATCAAAAACAAAGTACTCACCAGTAAACCAACTATTAACTTTCTCATATTTTATCCTCCTCTTAGAATTGCAGCGTAAGTTGTCCGATAAGCGCGTTGTTACGCTTTTCCTTCTTCTGCCGTTCGTCTTTTAACTCATAATTGAGCTGCACGAACGCCCACTTGTTGAAATAATAATTAACGCCGCTGGTATAAACATTCGTCTCATCTAAGCTGGCATTGTCGTTGGGATCATACCTGTCGAATTTAAAGACTCCCTGAAGTTTTTTTGGTATGACGAAGTAGCCCGCTTGCAAATACCAGCCGCTGGGTTCGGTCGGACCGTCATCGCCTTTGATGTATTCGCCTCTTAATGAAATTGGGTCGTGCACGTAGGCGAATTCGCCGCCGATTCTATCACGGTCTTGTTTTCTCTCGGGTCTTGCGGGCGTTGTGCTCAAAGTAGCTCTGCCTACATAGTAAGAACTTCCTACCGATAAATCCTTTATCGGATGAACGACTAACCTGCCTACGAAATCTTTCTGCTCGTTGGTATCGGATTTGTTTATTCCTGCGCCGTTAAATACCCCTAATGCGTAATCGAAAAGGTAACTGTCTTTTATCGGCAAAAAACTTCCGCTCGCCTGGACACCGATATCTCGTCCGTTTTGATTGCCGATAACATCGTTACCACGCGCCACCAGCGCCTCGACAACTTGCGAGCGGTTAATCGTCTCCAGTTTAGGACTTGAAATTAGATTCTCCTGGCTAAACGGAATTTTAAATTGCCCGGCAGTTAATTTAAGATAAGGGTTAAAGACCTTATAGCCAACTGTTGCATCCAACAAGAACGGCCCAGACGTTCCGCCAAATTCTACTTGAGTCCTGTAATCAAACCGCTCGGTAATATCTCCTTTGATGTCAAGCCTCGCCCGCCTTATATCAAAGTTGTCATTACTATCAGCAGTATTTCGATACCGTACCTGCGTGTAGCCGCTTATTTTAATCGGCTTGCCGGCTATGATACCAAACTCTTTCTTCTGTGATTTCTCGTCTTGTTCTTTCACTGCAAGGTCCGCGCGTAAACCCGCAGCCTCATCTTTCGTAACTATTCCTTTCCCGACTAACAAATCGAGCAACGCCTCCGTTTTATCCACTGCATATACAACTTTCGGCAAAAGCAGGCCTGCAGCCAGCCAGCTTATCAGCACTAACTTCTTCATCTTAAACTCCTTGATTTTGTAGCAGTTTGCCTCCAGCTGTCTGGTCAGCCCGCTTGAAATTTTTATAAACTAAGACCTCTAGTTTTCTAGTCGGCCTAATTTTAAAGTTGTACGCATCACCCCCTGTTCTTATTTAATCGTAATTTTTCGGTCTTATCTATCTGCACAATCTTCGAATCCTGAATGGTCAATTGAACATAACCGTATTTTATGCCTTTAACCGCCTCTACAATTTCTTTTAAAGGCAGGTCTTCCCCTTTTTGATCATCTTCTCTATTGTCTATAAATGTGTTATTCATCGTCTCCTAATATCCCTATCATATCTATCTAATTAGTAGAGTATTGATTCAAAAAAATAATCTCTAAATCGAAAACTGCGTCGCCTTCTTCTTCTGCCTAATCTCTTCCGTTAATCTACACAAATCATAAAAACTCGTTTGATCCAGAAGCCTCGCAGCACAATTGCGTACTTCCAACAAGAGCCGATAAAGTCCGCAATGCTTCTCGTCCTTCACCGACATCTCTTCTAAATACTTTGCGTTGCTTAACGGAGCCAAGGGGCCGTCGATGAGACGAATTACTTTCCCTAAGGAAGTTTCTCGAGGATGATTTTTGAGACGATACCCCCCTTCCTTTCCCTTCTCGCTCTCGACTATATCGGCGTTTTTTAACACAAGTAGAATCTGCTCCAAAAACTTCTTAGGTATATCTTCCTTCTCGGCAATTACGTGAATCGGAACAACGCCTTTTTCAAAATTATTCGTCAAATACATCAACGCCTCTATCGCATATAATCCTTTTTTAGATATCTTCATCTTCGTTTATAATATCTATTAACTTGATAGACATTATAGCATATCTTTTGATTTTGTCAAGTAAAAAATTTTTACTTCACTTCGCTAATAATTCTTTTATATCTTTTTCGAAAGTCGCCTTAGGCTGAAAGCCGACGTATTTCTTTGCTATCGAGCCCTTTTTATCGATAATAAACGTCGTAGGTATCGCCCGGATGCTGCCGTATTTTGACTCCACTTTCCCGTCGGTAAGCAAAACCGGATAATTCATCCCCTGACCTTGATAAAATGCATTTACCGATTTTATGCCGTCCCTATCGACGGCTATTCCGATA
>CAZXJX010000047.1:0-8418 GCA_964641235.1 uncultured Planctomycetia bacterium | reverse complement strand
AAAGGGTAGTTATTTCGGTTACGGATTCGAGGTTCATTATGGGGTCTATGGGCTCAGTCGTAGGGGAGAAGATAACGCGGGCAGTCGAATTGTCTATGAATTTAAGATTGCCTCTGGTTATAGTTTCAGGTTCAGGCGGCGGAGCGCGCATGTACGAAGGACTATATTCCCTTATGCAAATGGCAAAGACGTCCGCTGCGCTTGCCAAACACCATGAGGTGAAAGTCCCTTATATATCCGTCTTGACCAATCCGACGATGGCGGGGGTTATGGCAAGTTTCGCATCTTTAGGCGATGTCGTAATCGCTGAGCCGAAGGCGTTGGTTGGTTTTACGGGCCCGAGGGTTATCGAGCAGACGATAAGGCAGAAATTGCCCGACGGATTTCAGCGTTCCGAATTTCTTTTAACGCACGGCCTGATCGATATGGTAGTTCATAGGAAGAATTTAAAGGCGACCATCGGCCAATTTATCGATTACTTAACTTGACCCCGCACCTTTGTGTTATTCATTTAATAGATTAATATCTTTTAGAACTTGAATATTTCAAAGGTGCGGGGTTGACAGGCGCTTAACATATGTTGTATCATTTAATCAGGGGTAAATAGAGGATATACAATGGCTCAAGTAAGTTTAAGGCATGTATCAAAAGTTTTCGCCGGAAATATCCGCGCCGTTTCCGATATTACATTAGGGATTGAAAGCAAGGAATTGGTCGTATTGGTTGGGCCTTCAGGTTGCGGGAAATCCACAACTCTTAGGATGATAGCGGGATTAGAGGAGATATCGGAAGGCGAAATTTATATCGGAGATAAACTCGTAAACGATGTGCCGGCGAAAGACCGCGATATAGCGATGGTTTTTCAAAATTATGCCCTTTATCCGCATATGACGGTTTACGAGAATATGGCGTTCGGTTTACGTTTAAGAAAATATTCCAAGCCGGAGATAGACAAACGAGTAACGGAAACGGCTGACATCCTCGGCATTCGGCGGCTTATGAACAGGAGGCCGAAGGAACTTTCGGGCGGCGAGAGACAAAGGGTAGCCGTCGGAAGAGCTATTGTCAGAAAGCCGTTGGTATTTTTATTCGACGAGCCGTTGAGCAACCTTGATGCGAAGATGAGGGTCTTGATGAGGACCGAAATAAATAAACTACATATAAGGCTTCAATCGACGATGATATACGTCACTCACGACCAGGTTGAAGCTATGACGATGGGCAACCGTATCGTCGTAATGAAAGACGGTCTCGTCCAACAGATTGCGGACCCGATTTCTCTATATGATAAGCCGGTGAGCAAATTCGTCGCCGGATTTATCGGAAGCCCGCCGATGAACTTCTTGAGGGGGCGGGTAATAAAGAAAGACAGCAAGTTCTATTTTGATGAAGGGACTTTTACGGTTAAGATTGTAGACGAGATGGTCCCGAAAGTAACGAGTTATGAAGGAAAGGAAATAATCTTTGGCATAAGGCCGGAAGACATCTACGATAAGCTCTTCGTGCAGGAAGCTCCCCCCGAGAATACCGTTACTGCCCGAGTGGATGTTGTGGAGCCAATGGGTTCGGAAGTCTATCTACATATGGCAACTCCGCGGCAGAGCTTTATCTCCCGCGTCGGAGGCCATGATAAGCCCGAGGTAAATCGCGACATCGATATGGTATTTGACATGGGCAAAATCCATTTTTTCGATAAGGATACCGAGAAAGCGATAGTTTGAACAAAAATAAATTATTCTTAGGATTACTTGCGATAGCAGGTTTCTTAAGCGCCGTTTATTTTATTTTTTTTGCCTGCCAAAAACTTACCCTCGGCTACTCCGGATGCAGAGGGCTGATTATATCAGTCCTCATTTTATTTAATGTAATAATAATGCTCGCATGGGTTGCTTTCGGCGAGATCGGACTGTGGTCGTTTATTTCTCTATTCTCGTTGCTTATCTTTTTCGTATCAATCGGATTGGATATCCCCGGCCTTAATTCTCAAATACTCATATTTTTTGCCGTCGGTTTTTTTGTTTCGGCCTTTAAAAATAGGATGATCTTATACGGTCTTTCCATAGACAGGCAGATAGATAATTTAGATGAGGACAGGAATGCATTAAAGGCCGAATATTCTTCTACGCAGAAGGCAAATGAAGCGCTGAAAGAGAAACTTATAAGGTATGCGAAGCTTAAGGGCCTGACTGGCAAATTAAGCACTACTTTGTCATTAGATTCCGTAGTCAAAATTATCATCGATAATGTATCCGAACTCGTGGAGAAGTCAGATTTATCCCTTTTATATTTAGTCGAAGAAAAAGCGCAGGAATTAGCGCTTAAGAGCGCTTACGGGGTGTCGGGTTCAATTTCAATAAAGTCAAAAAAAGGGGATATATTTGACATTTGGGTATTAAAACAGAGGCAGCCGCTTTTGGTTTCCGATGTCGGAAAGGACTTCAGGTTCAACCTCGATTTGATACCGGAGGAATTTAAGAGGGATTATAAATCCCTGATAGCCGCGCCGCTTATCTCCGAGAAGAAAATCGCAGGCGTTTTAAGGGTTGAATCAAAAGAATCGGATGCTTATGTAGGCGATGATTTAAGGTTGCTGACTGTTCTTGCTGACTTGGCTGCCATGGCGATCGGAAACGCAAAATTATATCATAGGATAGAAGAATTAGCGATAAAGGACGGCTTGACGGGCCTTTATTGCTGCAGATATTTCAAGGACAGGTTAGATGAAGACATCATCAAAGCAACGAGGATAAAGCAGACGCTATCGATATTGATGTTGGATATAGATAATTTTAAGGATTATAACGATAAATATGGACATATCGCAGGCGATATAGTCCTGAAGGATATCGCCGACATTTTGGAATCTTCGGTTGAGCTGGGGGATTTGGTTGCCAGATACGGCGGCGAAGAGTTCATTCTAATATTGCTGGGCAAGGATAAAGCTGAGGCCCAAAAATTAGCTGAAGCGCTGAGAAATAAGATAGAATCTAAAATTTTCCTTTTGAGAAAATTCGAGACCCGCGTTACAGTTTCAATAGGGTGCGCCGCCTTTCCGCAGGATTCGATTTCGAGGGAAGAATTAATTAGGCTTGCGGACGGGGCATTATATGAAGCGAAGAAACAGGGGAGGAATAGGGTATGTCTCGCCTGAATTCGTTTTATAGCAAGTGGCTATATTCTAAAAAGGCGGTCTTACTTTTTACCGCCGCAACCCTATGGCTTTTTCTTGCTTTTTTTAAAAGGGGAGAACCCGCGCTATTAATACTAAATTTTTTGCTGATATCGATTGCGGTGGCTGCGTTCGAATATGGTTATGCCTTTTCGTATTTTATATCCGCAGTCATCAGCGTCGTTGTTTTTATTTCAATCGGTTACAATCCTGCGTTTAAACTGCCCTATTTGGTTTCGATTATATTTTTGAACGTCGTTGCGTTGGTGCCAGGGTATTATAACCGAATATACAATGAGCGCCATATTTCAAAAAATTCCGCATTGGATAAAGTGAGGATATCTTACAATGAATTATTAGCCGAACTCAATCGCTTAAAGGACGCAAAGGCTTCTCTTGAAAACCAAGTCTACGAGATCTTAGGCCTCTATGAGGTTACGAAAAAGATGGGCGCATCTCTCGATATGACGGAAACGCTACTGGTATTCCGGGCCGCGGTTAATAAAATTTTGAAATTTAGCAAATTGAGGCTCTTATTACTCGTTGAGGCACAAGATTCACCGATTGTGACATATGAAATTTTAGCCGGCGTTGCTGGCAGTCCGGAAAAAGCATCACCTAGCGGTATTTCCAAAGTACAATCCAGCCAATTCGATCAGATTTTAGTAGAAGATATTTCTTCCCGCAAAGAGGTCGTCTATTTAAAGTCGCCAATTGAAGCCGCGCACCCTTTTAGACGATATCTGGTTGAGCAGAGAGGTTCTTTTATCGCTCTGCCTTTGCTATCCGAAGGTGTAACGATAGGCGTTTTAGTCATTTTAGGCGCAGAGGAAGAGGAGATAGAAAAAATTTCCATTATGGCAGAACA
Organism: uncultured Planctomycetia bacterium; assembly: GCA_964641235.1. Classification (GTDB taxonomy): domain Bacteria; phylum Omnitrophota; class Gorgyraeia; order Pluralincolimonadales; family CAZUZR01; genus CAZXJX01. The sequence continues at coordinate 4,381 of CAZXJX010000047.1, read as the reverse complement.
GCTTGCGCTGGAGGTTAAGAAGGTAAATCTATACGAGAAGGTTCAGACGCTTGCGATAACCGACGGCTTGACTAAGATATATGTGAGGAGACACTTTTTAGAGAGACTAAACGAAGAAGTGGCGCGCTCTAAGAGGCATAAACTGAATTTATCTCTTCTGATGTTGGATATAGACCATTTTAAGCAATGCAACGATACATACGGACATTTGGTAGGCGATATAATCTTAAAGGAATTCGCTAAGATTATGAAAGAACATGTCCGCCTTATAGATTTAATCGGCAGATATGGCGGCGAGGAATTCGTAATTGCGCTTCCCGATACAAATAAGTCTTCTGCCGCAAGCGTCGCAGAAAGGCTTAGGCAATCGATAGAGAACTATCGGTTTAAGGCATACGATGAGGTGATTAGGACAACCGTGAGCATAGGGTTAGCCGCATATCCCGATGACGGCAGCGACGTCCCCACGTTAATTGACCGCGCAGACCAAGCCTTATATAAGGCCAAAGAAGAAGGGCGAAATAGAGTCATTTTCTGGCCTTAGATAAAATTTATTGAAAAATTACCCTTTTTGCGATAACATAGTTGCTTTAAGATGAAAAGATTTGCTATAGGCATCGATTTAGGCGGGACATATACAAAATTGGCTTTGGTAGATAAAAAGGGTAAGCTTTTTTATAGAGTGACATTATCGACTGCAAGTTACGAGGGAAAAGAAGCGCTAATCGATGCCATTGCTTATGAGGTAGTTATGATTTTAAAAAAGGCGCGGTTGACGTTGAAGGATTTGTTGGGCGTGGGGGTGGGAGTACCGGGCTTGGTCGATTTTAAGCGGGGTTTTGTATATCACCTGACTAATGTCCCCGGCTGGAGAAACGTCTCGCTAAAAAAAATCTTGGAAAAAAAACTTAAAAAAAAAGTATTAATAGATAATGATGTTAATCTTATGGCGTTCGGCGAATACAAGTTTGGAGCGGGCGGCGGCGCAGAAGATTTAGTATGCATTACTCTCGGGACAGGCGTAGGCGGCGGAATAATAATAGACGGCAAGTTGTATCGCGGCGCTTCGTTCGTAGCGGGTGAAATTGGCCATATGCCGCTAAAAGAGGAAGGCCTCTCTTGTAATTGCGGCAGTTTTGGATGCCTTGAACGATACGTCGGCAACAGGTTTATCGTAGAGGAGATAAAAGGTAAAATAAGAGCCGGAGAATATAGCTTGATCAAGAAATTAGTAAAAAATAATCTTTCTTTGGTTACGCCGGAGGTTATAAGTTATGCAGCGAAGAGGAACGATAAATTGGCAATCGATTTTTGGAAAGAGATAGGCAGGAGGATCGGCATTACCTTATCCGGGGTTATAAATCTTTTGAATCCCGAGAAGATAATAATAGGCGGAGGGTTGGCAAATGCAGGACAGATATTATTTAAGTCGATCAGGGACACCGTTGATGAAAGGGCGTTGCCGATCCCTAAGAGGACCGTAAAAATTATAAAAGCAAAACTCGGGGCTGACGCAGGCATAGTCGGTGCGGCAGCCCTATTTTTATAATCGTTAGGAGGAGATTGTGAAGATATTTATAGACACCGCTAATGTACACCAGATAAAAGAGGCCGTTGATATGGGAATAATCGACGGCGTAACGACAAACCCTACTCTTGTATCGAGAGAGAATAAGCCTTTTTTGGAACTGATAAAGGAGATATGCTCCCTTGTCGACGGCCCCATCAGCGTCGAGGCCGTAAGCCAAAATTGCGATGACATCGTGAAAGAGGCAAAAAGCTTAGCAAAAATTGATAAGAACGTCGTCGTGAAAATCCCTCTTATTAAAGAGGGGTTGAAGGCGGTCAGGATTCTAAACAAGGAGAAGATAAATGTTAATGTGACGCTTGTGTTTTCTGCGCCACAAGCGCTTTTCGCCGCTAAAGCAGGGGCCGCATACGTAAGCCCATTCGTCGGCAGGCTGGATGATATCGGCAGCATAGGCATGAATTTGATTCGTGATATAAGGCGAATATACGACAATTACGGTTTACGGACGCAGATAATAGTTGCTTCAATAAGAAATCCTTTGCACGTAATCGAGGCGGCGCTGGCAGGGGCGGATTGCGCGACTATACCATACGATGTATTGATGAGTTTAATGAAGCATCCTTTAACCGATATCGGCGTCGAGAGGTTTTTGGCCGATTGGAAAAAGGTTCCAAAAACCCATAGTTCTTAGGCGATAAATACACTGCACCGGAGTCCTCATTGAAACTTATAAGTCTGATTGCCATAACGTTAATAATCTTTTGTGCTTCTTTTGTTGCTTTTGCCCAAGAGGAAAAAGGAGCAAAAGAGCCGGTGGTTATAAACGGAGATGAGGTCGAATACTTAGAACAGGGAAAAGTAGCTACCGCGACCGGCGACGTCGTAATCACATATCAAGATATGAAATTAACCTGTAAGCGAGCCGTTTTTCACGTCGATACCAAAGAGGCGTACGCGGAAGGAGACGTCGTATTAACGCAGAAGGAAAATTATTTCAAAGGTGAACACGTCGTCTATAATTTTGAGACGAAGACGGGCACCGTTATGAAAATGAAGGGATACATCGAACCGTTGCTTTATTGCTCGGGCCAAAAGGCCGAGAAAGTCGCAGATACCGAATATCTTGTGCGGCGCGGTTATATCACAACATGCAATAAGCCCCGTCCGCATTACAGATTACAGTCTCGGCAGATAAAGGTCTACTTAGGAGATAGGGTTACCGCCAAACACATATTATTCTTCGTTGAAAATATGCCTTTGTTCTACATGCCTTATTATAGCCATCCCTTAGACGAGAATCGTCCCCGCGTTACGATAATACCCGGCACGAATAAGGAATGGGGACTCTTCTTGCTCAGCGCCTGGAGATATTATCTAAACGAGGATTTCAAAGGCAGGATACATTTAGATTATAGAGAAAAAAGGGATTTTGCAAGCGGGTTCGACCTCTTTTACGGAATTCCAAATATGGGGAAAGGAATTTTGAGAACTTATTATACGCACGAAAGAAGATTACAGCGAAAGCGCACATGGAAGAGATGGACAAGCACCGAAAGTGATCTGCCCACTCAAGAGAAGGAACGGTTCAGGATTCAATTGCGCCATAAATGGCAGATGGACCCCTTTACCTTAACGACTCTAGAATATAACAAGATGCACGATCCGGATTTCATCAGGGATTATTATAAGAGAGATTTTCAGAGAGAGATGACCAACAGTACATATGCCTCAGTTATAAGGACAGATGAATATTATACGACAAGCCTCCTTGCTCAGAAGAGGGTTAACAGATTCGAGGGCGTGACTGAATATCTGCCGGAATTAAAATTTAACACCAGAAATTTAAAAATAGGTGATAGCGATTTTTATTATGCGGGCACGGCAACCGCAGCAAACATAAATAGTAAGCCGGCTTCTCCGACTGAGTTAGATGATGATGTCAGGAAAGTCGATACGAAAAATCAACTTTCATATGAGACCACCCTTTTTGATTGGCTGAGCGTAAACCCTTTTGTCGGGACGAATCAGGGTTGGTTTAGTAAGAATAAATTTGGCGACTCGAACATAACGCGCGGTAATTTTTTTACAGGGGTAAATTTCAATACGAGGTTCTATAGGATATTCGATGTGAAGTCGGATCTTTTGAATATGGAGATAAATAAGTTAAGGCATATCATCGCTCCCACAGTGACTTATAATTATGCGCATGACCCTACCGTAGAGGCGAGTCAATTATTATCGGATTCCTTGGGTTTTCAGAGCGTTGTCTCGCCTTCTCTTGAAAATAAGTTGCAGACGAAAAGATTAGTGGGCGGTAAAATTCAACCGGTTGATCTCGTCAGGTTCATCGTCGGCACAAATTATAATTTTGGCTTTAAGGGAGATAAAGGAAGCAAACTCTCGAATTATGACCTGGCGCTTGAGTCGAGGCCGTATAATTGGATGCGCTTTTTGTCAAACACAGTCTATAATCCCCACAGGGAAAGATTTGAGTCATTCTCGTTGAATATAGCCGGCGATCAAGATGCTGATCTGGATAATATTAATCTACGCGAATATATTTTTTCCGACATCGGAAAGAAAAGATGGAGTTACGGAGCAGGTTATAGATGGACTAACGACAGCAATAGCCAGATAGAAGGGGAGCTGATGTTTAATATCACTCCAAAATGGAAATTTACGACATATCAAAGGTTTGATTTTAAAAAATTCGTCAGCATAGAAGGAAGCGGCACTAAAAAGATAATTAATGACCAAGCTGAGCATGAATATAGATTAAGCCGTGATTTACATTGTTGGATCGTTGAGGTAGTGTATAACATAACGAGGGATCAGGGCGAATCGCTTTGG
>CAZXJX010000046.1:0-8463 GCA_964641235.1 uncultured Planctomycetia bacterium | reverse complement strand
TCATAGAGGTATTTTTGGAACAAACCAAAGAATACGACCTGAAAAAGAAAATTGATATTAAGGCAAGAAAAATTGACCTAAAAATCATTTCTGATTACAAGGCCGAAGATGTTGACACTTTGGCTGGGGCAAGGATTGTTGGAGACAAGGCAATTAGAATAGGTGGATTTGATTTACAAAAATTATTTGATTATTTTGCGAGAAAATGTTTAAGAGAAGGCACTGTAAGTCTTTATCCAGAAGATAGATCGGTTAAGAGAGTGGAGGAGTCCATTTATAAATTTTTTGAGGAAGAACTAAAAATGCATTATAGGGATAAATGGGAAGAAATTGTGCAGATGGTTTTAAACGATAAGAACTCCCGGTATTTTGTTAATGTCTTGGACAAAGCAAAAGAAAAATATCGGGCAGAAGTTATCAAAAGAGAAAGCGAACTCGTTGATGTAGAAAATTGGAATATTAAAGAGTCTTATCCATTTAATGAAACTTATATAAAAGAAGATAGCAAAAAATCAGTTTTACAACCTTTTTACGCGCAATATAGGTCAGATTTAGAGAAAGCCTTCGTTGACTTTTTGGAAGAATCGGAAGCGGTTGAGTGGTGGTTTAAAAATGGAGACAGAGACGCAATATTTTTTGCCATTCATTATGATAATGGTGAAAAGAAACCTTTTTATGTTGATTTTATTGTTAAATTGAAAAACGGAAGGATTGGTTTGCTTGATCCTCACGGGGTTCATTTAAGCGATTTTAAGGCTAAATCAGACGGGCTTTTAAATTATCTTGAGAAAGAAAACAAGAAAGGGAAAGAGCTTTTTGGGGGAATAGTTGCTAATACTGACCCTAGAAATTACAAGGGAAGATGGATTTATTTTGATAAGCTAAGCAAGGAATTAAAAGATAACATTTTTGATAATTGGAAAGATCTGGAGCTTCTTAGATAATGCGCATAATCGTTCTTGTTAAACAGATTCCTAATATATCCGATTCTTATGTCTCGAAAAGCCAGCAGGCGGTGGTATTTAATAGCCCGCCGATATTAAATCCCGTCGATGAGAATGCGATTGAGTTCGCGCTTAAGCTCAAGGAAGAAAAAGGCGCAGAGGTTATAGCGGTCGGATTAGGGCCCGAGGATTTGGAGATAAAATTGAAAGACGCGCTTGCTATGGGTTGCGATGAGGCGTATCATATCGTAGATAAAATTTTCGAGGGAATCGATAGCACGCAGACCGCTTTAATCTTAAGCCGTGCCATAAAAAAACAGGGCGCGTTTGATTCTATCGTCGCAGGTTCAGGTTCGATAACCGGAAACGGCGGACAAGTCGGAATAAGAGTCGCCGAGATTTTAAAGTTGCCCCTCACCCCTTCCTCTCCCCTTTGGGGAGAGGGTAAGGGTGAGGGGGTAAATTTGCCCGCTTTAATTACCGTCTCGAAAGATTCGAATAAGCCGCGCATCCCAACGGCGGCGGGAATCGCAAAGGCAGCGCATAAAAAATTAATATGCCTTTCAGCATCCGACTTAGGAATTTTGCAGGACGATTTGGAAAAGGCAAGGGCATTCGATATAGTAAGGGAATATCTTCCGTGAGCATCGAAGAATATAGCGGGATTTTGGTATATTTGGAGGACGAGAAAGGCGCACTTTCGAAATCGTCGCTCGGCACGATAGGGAAGGCCAGATATTTGGCTGAAACATTGGGCGTTAACGTTAGCGGAGTAATTGTTAGTCAAGGCATAGAGGTTCTCGCAAAAGAGGCAATCGCCTTCGGCGCGGATAAAGTTTACGCGAAAGGAATCGCAAATTTTAATATTAAAGAAGTCCTGGATGTATTGTATAATTTGATAAATGAAATAAAGCCGGAGATAGTCCTATTTAGCAATTCACAAGAAGCGCAGGAGTTAGCTCCCGGATTAGCGCAGAGGTTCGGCGTCGGATTAGGATGCAATTGCACAGGGTTAGAAATAGATACTGAAAAACGCACCCTTCTTATGACATATCCGATATATGAAGGCAAGATGTTAAAGGAGGTCGCCTCGACGTTAAAGCGCCCGCAGGTTGCGACGGTTTCCGAAGCGGCATTAGTCGAACCGCTAAGGGATGATTTAAGAGAAGGCGAGATAATTAAGTTATGAATATAATCTGTCTGATAAAACAAGTTCCGGATACCGCATCGTCGGTTTTCCCGTCGGGTGACGGCAAAGACATAGCGCGGGAAGGATTAGGTTACGTAATAAATCCTTACGATGAATACGGGATTGAGGAGGCGTTAAGGATTAGAGAAAAGCAAGGCGGAAGCGTTACGTTAATTACGATGGGCCCGGATAGAGCCGAGCAAGCGTTACGGCAGGGTTTGGCGATGGGCACTGATTCGGGGATTCACATAAAGGATACGCAATTGGCGCATTCAGATTCTGTTGCGACGGCGCAAGTTTTAGCGAAGACAATAATAACTCTTAAGTTAGAATACGATTTGATATTCTGCGGCAAGCAGGCGGTAGACGATGATTACGCGGAGGTTGGGCCGATAGTCGCCGAATTTTTAAGCCACCCCTGCATAACTTTGGCGATAAAGGTGGAATTTCCCGAGGCAAAAACTGCAAAAGTCCATCGCGAATTAGAAGGCGAGACCGAAGTTGTCGAAGCAAATCTGCCGCTCATCATCACATGCCAAAAGGGATTAAACGAACCAAGGCTTCCATCGCTAAAAGGCATTATGGAAGCGAAAAAGAAAGCGATAAAAACCGTAGGCTTAAGCGAACTTAGGCCTTCGGTAGATTCCGTCGGCAGCGTTGCTTCGAAGGTAGAATTGATAAATCTTTCGCTTCCGCCCGAGAAGAAAGGCGGAAAGGTTTTAGAAGGCGAAGTAGATTTGGTCGTAAAAGAGGCCGTGAAATTATTGCGCGAAGAGGCGAAGGTTATTTAATGGCTGATGATATCTGGGTCATAGCAGAACATAAGGAAGGCCAGGTGAAAAAAGTTACGTTTGAGGCGATTTCGCGCGCACGGGCCATAGGCGATAAACTAAATAAGAAAGTGTCCGCAATTGTCGTCGGAAAAGATGCGAGGAATTTATCCGAAGCGCTTAAGGCATCCGGCGCGGATTCGATTTTAACTTTTGACGATGCGAATTTAGAGCGATATCTTTCCGACGGATACGTTGAAGCGCTATCGACCTTAAACGATACTCCGTTTTTGATCTTATTACCATCCACTTCGCAAGGGAAAGATTTAGCGCCGCGATTAGCGGCGAGATTTAAAACGCAATCAGCAACGGAATGCGTAGATTTTGAGATAAGCGGCGATAAATTAATTTTAACGCGGCCGGTTTACGCAGGGAAGTTGCTCGAGAAGGTCGCATTGAAGTCGCAGCCGATTATCGCAACGGTAAGGCCGCGCACGAGCGAGGTTACCTCCGGCACAGGTAAAACCGCCGAAATAATATCGAAGGAATCAAAGTTTTCGCTTGATAAGTTGCGCGTTAAGATAAAAGATGTTATAAAAGACGTAAAGACAAAATTGGAATTGACCGAGGCCGAGATAATAGTCTCAGGCGGCAGGGGAATGCGCGCTCCGGAGAATTTTAAGATATTGGAAGAATTAGCGCAAGTATTAGGTGCTGCCGTCGGGGCTTCGCGTGCGGCGGTTGATGCCGGTTGGATGCCTCATTCGGCACAAGTCGGCCAGACCGGTAAAGTCGTTAGCCCGAAATTATATGTCGCTTGCGGAATATCGGGTTCGATTCAGCATTTAGTCGGAATATCGTCGGCAAAATATATTTTGGCGATAAATAAAGACACCCAAGCGCCGATATTCAAGAAAGCAGATTACGGAATCGTGGGAGACCTATTTCAAGTCGTGCCTCAACTTACGCAGGAGCTGAAGAAATTATTAGGTTAGAAAGGAATATGTTATGTCGGACGGTGAAAAATTTGATTGTATAGTTGTAGGCGCAGGTCCCGCGGGGGTTGCCTGCGCGTATGTTTTGGCAAAAGCGGGTTTGAGCGTTGCAATTTTAGAGCGCGGCGAAATTCCCGGCTCGAAGAACGTTATGGGCGGGATATTATATTCGACGATTTTAAATAAACTGATTCCGAACTTTTGGGAAGAAGCGCCGGTCGAAAGGAGAATAGTAAAAAAGTCTTTTTCATTATTATCCGCCGATTCGGAAGTAGGGATGGCTTTGAGGTTCGAGGATTTCAATAAGCCGCCGTTCAATAATACGTTTTCTGTCCTACGCGGAAAATTTGACCCTTGGTTTGCAAAGAAGGCGGAAGAACAGGGTGCGATGTTATTAAATCAAGCGGTGGTCGATAAGATAATAATTGAGGACAGCAAAGCCGTCGGAGTTAAAACCCGTCTGGCAGAGGGCGATTTGTACGCCGATGTAATTGTGATTGCGGAAGGGGCGCATTCCCTCCTTGCGGGAGATTTGGGATTGAGAGGAATTTATCCACCCGAGCATATGGTGACTTGCGCTAAAGAAGTCCACTCGCTTGCGAAAGAGGTAATAGAAGAGAGGTTTAATCTGGAAGGCGATGAAGGGATGTCCCTGGAATATTTCGGCGCGGCCGTTAAAGGATTTGTAGGGTCGGCGTTTATTTATACGAATAAAGATACGCTCTCTGTCGGAATCGGCGTTTCGACAAGGGCGCTTAAATATGGAAAGACAACGCCTAATGAAATCATAGAGGGTTTTAAAGAGCATCCTTCGATCCGCCGCTTAATAAAAGGCGGGAAATTACTGGAATATTCCGCTCATATGATTCCCGAATTCGGTTATGGCCATCTTCCGGAGCTTACGATGGGCGGGTTGATTATAGTCGGTGATGCCGCGGGATTCGTCAATATGAACCCGCTTTATCACGAGGGCTCAAATTTGGCTATGGCGTCAGGAATGATAGCTGCCGATACGATACTCGAAGCGAAGAAAAAAGGCGATTATTCGGGCAGAGAATTATCGAAATATCGTAGGCGGCTTGAAGAGTCGTTCGTCTTAAAAGATTTAAAGCGGTATAAGGGAATCTCTAATTTCGCCATGAAACATCCCGAATTTTTTAAGGAATATCCCGACCTTCTGATTGAATTGGCGAGGGATTTCTTTACTATATCGGATATGCCGAAAGGCGAGGCGAGAAAATTGATGTTAAGGAAAATCATAAAGAGGGTAAATCTCCTTCGGCTTTTAATCGGCTTAAACCGCGCACGCAAGGTTATGTTCTAAAGGACAAGACGATGCGAGAAGATACAATTCATTCGATGTTTTTTGCGAGGGCAAATAGATACGGCACGAAATGTGCGCTCAAGGCAAAGCGGCAGGGAGAATACCGTGATATAAATTGGCTGGAATTCGATAGGAACGTCAGGGAGGTTGCGTTCGGACTTTTGAGTTTGGGATTGGAAGTCGGCGACAAGGTCGGCCTGCTTTCGGAAAACCGCCCGGAATGGGCCTACTCGGATTTGGCGATACTCGCAATCGGTTGCGTCGATGTGCCGATTTATACCACTGACGTGCCCCCGCAGATCGAATATATCCTTTCGAATTCCGAATCGAAAATGGTAATCATTTCGAATCAAGAACAACTCGAGAAGATATTAACGATAAAATCTAAATTGCCGAATTTGAAGAAAATTATAATATTCGATTCCCCGCAGGATATTAGAGACGACGCCGTAATATCTTTTGAGGCGGTGGTTCGATTGGGCAGAGAAAACGCGGCAAAGGTTAGGGAGGAATTTGAATCCCGTTCGCACGCCGTTAAAAAGGACGACCTTGCATCCATAATTTATACGTCCGGGACGACGGGCCCTCCAAAGGGCGTTTGTTTGACGCACGATAATTTTCTCTCAAATTGCCGCTCGTCGGCGGAACTGCTTTCTTCGCTTGGGGAAAGCGATATGAATTTATCGTTCTTGCCGTTAAGCCACGTCTTTGAGCGGATGGCGGGATATTATCTTCCGCTCTTTTTTGGCGGCGCAATCGCCTACGCGGAGAATATGGATTCCGTGCCGCAGAACCTGCGGGAGGTTAAACCCACCGTCGTATGCGCGGTCCCGAGATTTTACGAGAAGATGCAGACGAATATAATGAACACCGTCGCGCAAAGCCCGCCCGCTAAGCAAAAAATTTTTAATTTGGCGCTTAAAGTAGGCAAGGCGCATACGGACGCGAAATTAAACGGCATATGGCCCACACCTCTTGTTTGTATTCAATATACGATTGCAAAAGTTTTGGTTTTCGCAAAACTAAGGCAGGCGGTGGGCGGCCGTCTTAAATTTTTTATCTCAGGCGGCGCTCCGCTCTCCAAGGAACTGGCGGAGTTTTTTTATTCGGTCGGTATTTTGATTTTGGAAGGATACGGCTTGACTGAGACCTCGCCGGTTATATCCTGCAATGCCGTAAAGGGCTTTAAGTTCGGCTCAGTCGGAAAACATGTAAAAGATGTCGAGGTAGAAATCGCCCCTGATGGCGAAATATTAACCCGCGGCCCCCACGTGATGAAGGGGTATTATAAAAACGAAGGGGCAACTAAAGAGACGATAGACGAAGACGGGTGGCTTCATACCGGCGACATAGGTTTTATCGACGACGAAGGATATTTGCATATCACCGACAGAAAAAAAGATATCATAATTACCGCAGGCGGCAAAAATATCGCGCCGCAAAATATCGAGAACTTGATAAAATCGGATTCGTATATACAGGAAGTGATTTTATACGGCGATAAAAGGCCCTACGTAACCGCATTGGTCGTGCCGAACTTCGACGCGCTAAAAGGCTTAGCGCTTAGGCAAGGTATCCCATACATTACCGTCGAGGAATTGATGCAGCACCCGCGGGTTTACGATTTTATCGCCAAGAGGATAGAGGATAAGCAGAAGGATTTAGCCCGCTATGAAAAGATAAAGAAATTTACGCTTTTAGATAGGAATTTGACCATAGAAAGCGGGGAAATTACGCCGACGCTAAAGGTTAAACGGAAGGTGATCTCCGAAAAGTATAAGGAGATCTTTGACAAGATGTATGCGGTTTGAGGGCTCTTTCAAAAATTCCGATGCGCAGAATTTAATTTACCGAGCGTTTATCCCCGAAAGCCCAAAAGCATCCGTGATATTCGTCCACGGTTTAGGAGAGCATTCTTTAAAATACGATGCCTTCGCCGAAAGATTTTACAAAAACGGCATCGCCGCCTTTTCATACGACCAACACGGACACGGCCGTTCTCAGGGCAAAAGGGGTTACGCGAATAGATTCGACGACCTCGTCGGAGATCTGAAACATTTTGTAGATATCGTAAAAGTCGAGACTTTAAACGAAGATGTATTTCTTATCGGGCAGAGCCTCGGCGGTTTGATTTCAATAGTATTTGCGATAAGATATGATAAAGAGATAAAAGGCGTCGCTGCTTCCTCCCCGGCGCTCGCCCTTAGCAGCCCTCCCAGCGGCTTCGAAATAGCGATAGCGAAATTGCTGGCATTTTTTATTCCCGCGTTTACCATTTTTAACAGAATACCGTTCGAATATATCACTCATGACGAGAAGGCTATTGAAGAGACAAAAAAGGATAAGCTTTCCCACAGGATGATTTCGGTTAAGTTATACCTTGAGATGGTAAAAGCGATGAGATACGCATTCGATAACGTATCTAAGATAGCGGTGCCGATCCTGCTATTGCACGGCACCGGCGATAGAGTGACGGATGCGAAAGCGACAAAGGAATTCTACGGCGGCTTAAACTCAAACGATAAAGAGATTAAATTATATCCTGACTTATATCACGAATTATTCAGAGAAGTAGAACAGGAGAAGATTCAGGAGGATGTCTTAAATTGGGTATTAAAGAAAGCGTAGGATGAAGCGCATTAAAAGGATAATATTAGTTGTTGCGGTTATATCTTTAGCCGTTTTTCTTTACAAGCCCGTTTCTATTTTGATATTTCACATAAGGGAGCCGAAGTTCCTGTGCCCCATAGATTCTAACGGCGGAATAAAAATTCGAAGCGACGGCTATGGCGAAGGTGAGTTCGGGGCGAAGCGGCGCGGCGGAAGGCTCCATCTGGGCATCGATATTCAGGCAAAGGTCGGTGCCCCGGTCAAGGCGGCTAAATCAGGCCGTGCTTATATCGGAAGAAAAGGCATAGGTATGGGCAGGCATATAATAATTCATCATCCAGATGACACAAAAACTATTTACGGTCACCTTTCGAAGATATTCGTTACCAATGGCGAGAAGGTAAGAAGGGGTGATACAATAGGAGAAGTGGGTAAGACAGGCAATGCGTGGCGTCGTGCTATCCTTCCGCATCTTCATTTCGAAATCAGAATAGATGACGAACCGGTAGACCCCTTTGCGGGCTATATGGAAGTTAAAGGATGATGAAGTTGAAGAATATTTTAGTATTAATTTTGTTGATGACGCCCGTGCTTCTGTCAAGTTGCGCAACGACATATAATCCCGCTACCG
>CAZXJX010000045.1:0-8689 GCA_964641235.1 uncultured Planctomycetia bacterium | reverse complement strand
TTAGAGATAACCCTCGGTCGCGAAGCGCAAAGTTGCGCGTTGCAAGAAAAATATATGGCCGGCTGATATGAAAGTTTACAAATTTTTGACGATAACGGCAATAATAACTACGGTTGCGTTAATATACGTTAACCAACATGTGGCATTGGTGCGTTTAAGTTACGATATAAAGGAAAAAGAGAAGACGTATTCGGACTTGCTTGACCGCAATAAAATTTTATTATATAATGTTAAACGTCTTGAATCTCCGGTCCGGCTCGAACAAACCCTGCTTGCAAAAAATATGAAGCTGGAGGTTCCTTCAAAGGAGCGGGTAATTTTAGTATCCGCAACTCAGAGGAAGGCCGGCGCAAACGAAGCGAAAGGGATTGCGAGAGCGGCCGGGACATTCGGAAGGGTCCGCCAGGCTATTGCTAGTATATTCGCCTTAGGTCCGGAAGCACAAGCAAAGCCTGTTAAATAAGATATTTTAATAATTATTTTAATTACACCCTTTGAATGGCATTTTGCCATTTGACAAAAAGGGTTTTATATCGTGTATAACAGAGCCCACAAAAACCGCCTTAATCTAGTTTTTTCTTTATTCATTTCTTTATTAACCCTCCTATTAATCCGAATCGCATATCTTCAATTAGCGCTCGCTCATAATCTTGCGCAGCTTGCCAAAAAACAGCACACCGAAATTATCGAACTGCAGCCGAAACGCGGCATGATTTACGACAGGAATATGCGCCCGTTGGCGGTCTCTTTGAATTTGGATTCGGTTTATGCTAATGCGCGGGAGATTAAGGATAAGAAAAAAGTCGCGAAATTGCTTTCGCCGATTTTGAATGTGAGCGAAAGTTTTTTATCGGAACGTTTAAATCGGGATAAGGGCTTTATCTGGCTTAAAAGAAAACTTACCCCCACCGAATCCGCACGGGTAAAGGCGCTACGTATTAAAGGCATTGAATTCGTAAAAGAGCCGAAGAGGTTTTATCCGAACGATTCGCTTGCAAGCCACTTAATTGGTTATGCCGGCATAGACAATAGAGGATTGGAAGGATTAGAACTTCTTTACGATGAGTATTTAAAAGGCGCGCCCGGATACCGCGCCACATTCAGAGACGCAAAGCGCCGCGCAATCGCATCTTTTGAATACGAATATTATCCGTCGGTCGATGGTTTCAATCTGATGCTGACTATAGACGAGGTAATACAACATATCGCCGAGCGTGAAATAAACAGGGCCATGAAAGATGCGCACCCGATAGGCGCTTGCATAATAGTGATGGACCCAAAGACCGGCGATGTATTAGCATTGTCGAATAGGCCTACCTATGATATAAATTCCTTTGGAGACGTCTCTCTTGAAAGAAAGAGGAACCGCGTTGTAACGGATATGTTCGAACCCGGTTCTACCTTTAAAATCGTAACCGCTGCCGCGGCGCTCGAGAATAAGGCAGTAAAGTTAAACGATAAATTTTTCTGTGAGAACGGAGCATACAAGATCGCCGGGCACATCCTGCATGACCATAAACCGCACGGTTGGTTGACATTTAGGCAAGTCATCGAAAAATCGTCGAACATCGGAACCGTGAAGGTGGCGCAGGTCTTAGGGCCATCAGAGTTATACAGATATATCAAGGCGTTTGGATTCGGTGAATTGACGAATATCGATTTACCGGGTGAAGTCCCGGGGTTTATTCGCCCCACCTCGCAGTGGTCGAAACTTTCAATAAGCGCAATTCCGATGGGGCAAGAGCTCACCGTAACGCCCATTCAGCTTGCTTGTGCCATTTCAACGATTGCCAATGGCGGCGAGTTAGTAAAGCCGCGCATCGTGAATGCCATTCAAGATAAGCAAGGCGAAACTATAAAATCATTCGAACCGACAGCGGTAAGACGCGTCCTCTCGCAGGAAACCGCCGCGGTTATGAAGGACATTTTAAGCGGCGTAGTTTCGGATGGGACAGGAAAAGAGGCAGAGGTCGAGGGATATAAGGTTGCGGGCAAGACCGGGACTTCGCAGAAGATAGAACCCAACGGCACCTATTCTCATTCCAAATTCGTTGCCTCGTTTATCGGCTTTGCTCCGGTGGATGACCCGAAGATTGCGGTTGTCGTGATGCTCGATGAGCCCAGGCCATCTTATTACGGCGGAGTCGTTGCCGCTCCGGTATTTAAAAGGGTGGCGCAGGATGTGTTAAGGTATTTGGAAATTAAACCCCAACGCCTTATGGAAGTTAAAAATGAAGTCGAGAGCGTAGAGGATTAAGGTGAATTTAAAAAACCTGTTAAAATTCGTGGATTATAAAAGTCCCGATTCGGATATAGGCGGTATCGAAATCGAGGGAATCGCGTGCGATTCGAGAGCGATTAAAAAGGGCTATCTTTTTATTGCCATCCCGGGGACGCAATTGGACGGCCATAAATTCATAAGCGAGGCAATTGAGAGGGGCGCAGTTGCGGTTATAGCGGAAAAAAATGTTGCGGGCGCCGATGGCGTTGCGATGATTTACGTAAGAGACGCAAGGGGTGTTTTAGCTAAAGTCGCAGATGAATTTTATTGCAGGCCTTCCGAAAAGATAAAATGTATCGGCATAACCGGAACCAACGGCAAAACGACGGTTTCATATTTGATAGACAACATAATATCGGCGGCGGGTCATAAAGCCGCAATCGTAGGGACAATAAATTATAGGATAGGCCAGAGGGTCATTCCCGCCACAAATACGACGCCCGGAGCAATCGAATTGCATAATTTTATGAACGAGATGGTTCGAAATTCAATCGATTATGCGGTGCTGGAAGTTTCGTCTCATTCCCTCGACCAGCGAAGGGTCGAAGGCATAAAATTTGTAACAGGCATATTTATAAACTTGAGCGGCGAACACCTCGACTATCATAAGACATTGGATGAATATTTCAATGCCAAAGCGAAGTTGTTTGAAGGATTAGGCGACGGTTCTTATGCGGTAATAAACTTAGACGATGAGTGGGGCAAGAAACTTCTTAAGCGCACAAAAGGAAAGATTGCGACTTATGCGGTTAAATCCGATGCCCAATTTCGCGCAAGTAAAATCGATCTGTCTTTGAACGGAACCAATTTCGCCGTTGATACTCCGCAAGGCAGCTTGACTATTAATACGAAGTTGATAGGGCTGTATAACGTATCCAATATTACCGCATCGGTTGCGGCCGGCGCGTGTCTTGGATTTCCGCTCGATACGATTAAACGCGGAGTTGAAAATTTAACTTTGGTACCCGGAAGGCTTGAGCCGATAGATTGCGGACAGCCATTTAAAGTATTTGTAGATTACGCGCATACCGACGATGCGCTGTATAATGTACTCTGCGCCCTACAGCCACTTATACCAAATAGGATAATCGTCGTGTTCGGATGCGGCGGCGAGCGGGATAGGACTAAACGTCCGAGGATGGGCAGGGTTGCAAGTAAGTTAGCCGATTTTATCGTCGTGACATCCGATAACCCCAGGGGTGAGGAACCTGAAGCGATAGCGAGTGAGATTGTAGTTGGAATCGAGACTAAAGATTATTCGGTAATTTTAGATAGAGAACAAGCGATTAAGGAAGCTTTATCTAAAGCAAAAGAAGGGGATTGCGTTTTAATCGCAGGCAAAGGGCATGAAACGTATCAGGTCCTTAAGAATACAACCGTTGCCTTGGATGACAGAGAGATTACAAGGAAGATTCTATGTTCGAAGTAAAAGATATATTAAAAGCGACCGAAGGCATGCTATTAAAGGGTAAAGAGCAAGCCGCCTTTTCAGGGGTTTCAAGCGATACCAGAAGTTTAAAAAAGGGCGCGCTGTTTGTCGCGATAAAAGGGCAGAATTTCGACGGGCACGACTTTCTCGAAGAAGCACAATCGAAAGGCGCAACAGGTGCTATCGTTAATTCCCCCTCACCCCGTCCTCTCCCCAATGGGGAGAGGAGTAAGGTGAGGGGATCTGATTTTGTCATCATCCAGGTCAAAGACACGGTTAAAGCGTTAGGAGACATTGCGAATTTTCACAGGAGGAAGTTCGATATTCCGATGATAGCGATAACCGGTTCAAACGGCAAGACGACTGCCAAAGAGATGTTGGCGTCTATCTTAGGAAAAAGATATAGCGTGTTGAAGAACGAAGGGACGGAAAATAATTTTATCGGCGTGCCGCTTACGCTTTTAAAATTAGACAAAACTCGCGATATTGCAATTCTCGAATTAGGCACGAACCATTTCGGAGAAATAGCGCGGCTTGCTGAAATCATCCAGCCAGCTTGCGGCATAATCATAAATATAGGGCCTTCACATCTGGAATATTTTGATTCCGTGGATAACGTAAGACGTGAGAAATTGAGTTTGCTTAAACGGTTAGGAAGCGACGGAATATCAGTTGTAAATGGTGATGACGAGGATTTGCTAAAAGACGCAAAAAATCTATGCGCAGAAGTAATCACATTCGGTTTAAACAGAGAGTGCAAATTCAGGGCAACTGAGGTCGATGAGGACGCCGATGGCATAAGGTTCCTCTTAAACGGCAAACATCGATTTCATTTGAAAATTTTAGGAAGGCATAATATACATAATGCGTTGGCAAGCATAGCGGCAGGCTCATTATACGGCGTCGGATTTGATGAGATGAGCAAAGTCTTGGAGAATTTTAAATCGCCTAACTTAAGAATGGAATTTGTGCAGGCAGACGGGATTAAATTTATCTTCGATTGTTATAATTCAAATCCCCTTTCGATGGCGAGCGCGATAGGTACTTTTAAAAATATAAATGCCTCCAGAAGGAAAGTGATAATCGCCGGCGATATGCTCGAGTTAGGCGAAAAGAGCGTCGATTTTCATAAACAGATGGGCAGGCAAGCGGCGCTTGCTAAGGTAGATATATTAGTGGGTGTGGGCCCGCTCTCCAGATTTATTTTGGAGGGCGCACAGGAGGAGGGTATAGGCGGTAAATCCCTCCTCCATTTTGAAAATTCTACGGACGCCGCAAAGGCGCTTAAAGATATATTAAAGAAAGGCGATTTGGTGCTGGTTAAGGGGTCGCGCGCGATTAGGATGGAGGAAATTAAAAAGTGTTTTACCACCTCTTTTACCCGTTAAGGGATATTTTCTTCGGCTTTAATGTTTTTAAGTATATAACATTCCGAGCTGCGGGCGGGGCGATAACCGCATTTTTACTTAGCGTTATATTAGGCCCCATTATAATTAAGAAATTAAAGCAATTTAAGATCGGACAAGTAGTGCGTAAGGAAGAGGCGCAGGGCATTTATGAATTTCATAAAAATAAGGAAGGCACTCCGACGATGGGAGGGCTCTTCATCGTGTTGGCGGTTGTATTATCTACGGTTTTGTGGGCGGATTTAACGAATAAATATGTGTTGCTCGCCATATTCTCGACGGTTTGGTTATGCATAGTAGGTTTCGTAGACGATTATATAAAATTGTCTCGCAACAGGTCAAAAGGTTTAACTATGGCTTCTAAATTCACCGGGCAGCTTATCTTAGGGTTATTGATAGGGCTTTATATCTACTTCGACCCGCAAATCGGGGAAAAATTGGATGTGCCGTTCTTTAAAGACGCAATTATAAACTTAGGGTTGTTTTATATATTTTTCACGGCATTAGTAATAGTCGGCTCATCGAATGCCATGAATTTAACCGATGGGCTTGATGGCCTCGCAATCGGCTGCACGACAATGGTCGCTCTTACCTACACCGCTTTAAGTTACGTAACGGGAAATTTCAAGATAAGCGATTATTTGAATATTACTTATATTCCGGGAACCGGAGAGCTTGCGATATTTTGCGCGGCGATTTTAGGCGCGAGTTTGGGTTTCTTGTGGTTTAACTCCCATCCGGCAGATGTTTTTATGGGTGACACAGGCTCATTGGCGTTGGGCGGCGCTATCGGAGTGGTCTCGGCATTTATAAAGAAGGAACTCCTTCTTGTTTTAGTCGGCGGAATTTTCGTCGTAGAGGCGCTATCGGTTATCTTGCAGGTCGCATCTTATAGATTATTTAAGAAGCGCATATTTTTAATGGCGCCGCTACATCACCATTTTCAGATGAAGGGATGGTCCGAAACCAAAGTTGTAGTTAGGTTCTGGATTATCGGGGCGATTTTGGCGCTTTTAAGTTTGTCCACGTTAAAACTCAGATGAAAAGCGATTTCAAAAATAAAAAGGTAACGGTTGTAGGGCTTGCGCGCAGCGGGACGTCAGCTGCGCTTCTCTTGCGCAATTTAGGAGCGGAAGTATATGCGACCGATTCAGGCGATTCCGAGGATTTAAGGAAAAACGGGGAGTTGCTGAAATCCAAAAATATTAAGGTTGAAATAGGAGAACATACGCGCCGGTTCATTAAAGATAAAGACTTAATCGTGATAAGCCCGGGCGTCGCCGATAGCTCGCCGGCGGTAATTTGGGCAAACGAAGAAGACATTCCGATAATCAGCGAGATAGAGTTAGGCTATCTCTGTTGCGATGCGCCAATCGTAGCTATCACCGGAACCAACGGCAAATCGACCGTTACGACGCTGATAGGCGAGATATTAAGGAAGGGCGGCAAGGACGTCGTAGTCTGCGGTAATTTAGGCGTTCCATTCAGCGGTGAGATGCCAAGGATTAAAAAGGATTCCATAGTCGTATTAGAAGTAAGTTCCTTTCAATTGGAAAGGACAAAGGATTTCAGGCCCTACGTTTCTGTCCTTTTGAATATTTCACAGAATCATTTCGACAGGCATCTGGATTTAAATTCCTATATAAATGCGAAGGCGCGAATTTTTCAAAATCAGGAGGCAAGCGATTGGGCGGTCTTAAATTACGACGATGCATTAGTCAGGGAGCTCAAGAAAAAAACTAAAGCCAACGTTTTGTATTTCTCGCGTGCGAAGAAGGTGATGGGCGCATATTTTAAGAAGAACAGTCTTGCGATTTCCACGAACGGCACAGAGCAATTATTGTGCGAGGCATCACAAATAAAGATAAGAGGTGGACATAATATAGAGAATGTGCTGGCGAGTTTATGCGTTGCATCCATCTTTGGCATAAACGCGCAACGAACAGAGGAGGCGGTAAAAGATTTTAAAGGTTTGGAACATAGGTTCGAATACGTGACTTCCGTAGATGATATCGATTTCATAAACGATTCCAAAAGCACGACCGTGCTTTCGACTATGAGGGCGTTGGAGGCCTGTGACAGGCCCGTGATTTTAATTGCGGGCGGCAAAGATAAAGGCAGCGACTTTACGAAAGCAAGGTCAACGATTGCTTCAAAAGTAAAGGATATCGTTCTGATAGGGGCGGCAAGGGATAAGATAAAGGAACATTTAAAAGGAACCGTCCCCATAACAGAGGCGAATTCGATGGAGGAGGCGGTTAAGATAGCTTATTTTAAGGCGGACAAAGGCAGCGCCGTTTTGTTATCCCCGATGTGCGCGAGCTTTGATATGTTCAGGGACTTTGAAGACCGCGGCAGGGTTTTTAAAGAAGCGGTATTTAAAATCAAGGAAAAATAGGGACACATCCTTTTTTCTTGCTTGAATAATAAATGGGATGTGTCCCTATTTAAAGGGAAGTTAGGTCGATATGAAGAAGTTACGGACTCAATTATTTGTAGTAACTGTTATACTCGTTGCCTTCGGCATCGTTATGGTATATAGCGCCAGCGCCATTTACGCCTACGAATCCCTGAGGGATAGCGCGTATTTTTTAAAACGCCATTTGATATATCTATTCTTAGGGATTATCGCCTCATTATGGATTATGTCGGTAGATTACAATGTTATAAAAAAATATATCAAGCCCGTATTGATAATCTCTTTTTTATTGCTGATATTGGTTTTGATTCCGGGGATAGGGCGGGAGATCGCGGGCGCCAGGCGCTGGTTCAGATTTTCCACTTTTAGTTTTCAACCTTCTCAAGTCATAAAACTAGCTCTGATCTTATATATTGCCGATGTGCTTTCCAGAAAACAAAGCGAAATAAAAAGCTTCTTTCGCGGATTTCTGCCGCCTATGATAATAGTGGGGTTAAGCGTAGGACTTATATTGCTTCAGCCTGATCTAGGAACAGCCGTAGCCATAGGCGTGGTTACTTATATGATGTTATTCATAGCCGGGATAAGGTTATTTCATCTTGTGCCGCTTTTTGTATCTTCGCTTCCGGCGCTGGTCGTGATAATTTTAGCCAAGCCGTATCGAATGAAGAGGATTCTGGCGTTTTTAAACCCCTGGGAAGACCCGCAAGGCATAGGTTTTCAGATAATCCAATCTTATATAGCGTTGGGTTCGGGCGGCCTTTTCGGAGTGGGATTAGGGCACTCGCGGCAAAAATTATTTTATCTTCCCGGGGCGCACACCGATTTCATATTTTCCATAATCGGCGAGGAATTGGGATTGATAGGCACCGCTTCAATTGTGATATTATTTATGATTTTCATATGGTCGGGGATCAGGATAGCGATAAGGTCGAGAGATTTGTTCGGGCATTTAGCGGCTTTAGGGATAGTGCTGATGATAGGGTTGGAGGCGCTAATTAACATCGGCGTTGCGACGGGCTCCATCCCGACGAAAGGGCTTCCGCTTCCGTTTATCAGCTACGGCGGCTCATCGCTTATTTTTGATATGATGGGAGTGGCGCTGCTTCTTAACATCGCAAAGAACAGCGAAGTAGCCCAACCAAAGTTATGAA
>CAZXJX010000044.1:663-8890 GCA_964641235.1 uncultured Planctomycetia bacterium | reverse complement strand
TTTCTGTCAAACCTTCAGGCATCCGCTTAACTCCCTCATATTTTTTATCTTGTTCCTGCTCATATAACTTTCAATGCCGTCGATTATTTCAATCGTCGCCTTTGGATTAATAAAACTTGCCGTCCCTACTTCAATCGCGCTCGCTCCAGCAATTATAAATTCCAAGGCATCCTTATAATCCATAATTCCGCCTATGCCTATCACGGGAATTCTGATTTGCTTGGCGGTTTCCCAGACCATCCGAAGTGCCATCGGCTTTATTGCGGGGCCGCTTAACCCTCCGACGACATTTCCTAATCTCGGCATCTTCGTCTCGATATCTATCGCCATCCCGCTAAAAGTATTTACAAGAGAAACCGCATCGGTCCCTGCCTCTTCTGCCGCTTTAGCTATTTCACCTATATCCTTAACGTTAGGGGAAAGCTTCGCAATCAATGTCTTGTTTGTATTCCTCCTCACCAAATTTACGACTTCGAACGTCGAGCGCGGCTCTGCCGAAAATTCCAATCCGCCTTTTACGTTCGGGCAGGAAATATTTATCTCGATTGCATCTATCCTATCTATTTTATCCGATCGTTTCGTAAGCTCGGCGTATTCAACAAGACTTTCTCCGGCGATTGAAACAATAACGGCGGTTTTAATTCTCTTGAGAAGCGGCAATTTATTTTTAACAAACCCTTCTATCCCGTCATTTTGAAGGCCGATAGAATTCAATATGCCGGAGGATGTTTCAACAATTCTGGGCGGCGGATTGCCTTCGCGGGGTTTTAGCGTAATCGACTTCGTTATTATCGCGCCCAGTCTATTTATATTTACGACGTCTTTAAATTCCTCCCCGAAACCAAAAGTGCCCGAGGCGGTTATTACAGGATTTTTTAATTCGAGTTTTCCTATTTTAACTTTTAAATCCGGCTTCACCATATTATCTCGTTTAAATTAAAGACGGGGCCGTCTTTACAAACTAATTTATAGCCCGATTTAGTTTTTACGGTACATCCCAAACAGGCCCCTACGCCGCAGGCGATATTCTCCTCCAAAGATGCGTAGCATTCTAATCCGCGTTTCCTCGCGATATGGGCAACTGCCTTAAGCATAGGTTCAGGGCCGCAGGCAAATACCGTCGGTAAAACAGCGCCCGCCTTCGAAAGCAGACTATCCAGCGCCTCAGTTGCAAGGGCCTTCTTGCCGTAACTTCCGTCGTCCGTCGCGACAATCGGCTTTACGCCCAATTCCTTAAAATCTCTTTCGCAAAGTAACCTTCTCTTAGTCCTTGCGCCGATTATCGCGTGAATCTGCTTATCCTTGCCTCCTACCAATTCTTCTGCCAACGCAACCAAAGGTGCAACGCCCATTCCGCCCGCAACCAAAATAAATATAGAGCGCTTCTTAGGAATCGTAAACCCATTGCCCAAGGGGCCCAATAAATCTATTTTTTCGCCCGACTTCTTACTTGACAAAATGCGAGTGCCGCTGCCAAGGACCTCATATAATATGCTAAAACCAGAGCCATTTATTTTATGAAAACTGAACGGCCGCCTTAAAAGAGGCGAGGTTGCGTCATCGCATCGTATAGTCACAAATTGACCGGCCTTCGCATTTTTTGCAATCGAAGGCGCTTTTATCTCCATCAAAAAATGTCCCGGATGTATTTTTAGATTCGATATTATCCTGCCGTGGGTCAGGAACATTTCACCAACTCGTGCCACTCCTTTAAAGGCCTGACATCTAAGGAATGAATTTTCAATGCTTCGATTCCCTTAACGGACGCCTCAGCGCCGGGTATTGTAGTAACGCACGGAACGCCAAGCGTAACTGCAAGCGACCTTATTTTAATCTCATCTTGCCTCGGCTTCTTGCCGGATGGTGTATTTATAACCAATCTTATCTTTCCCTCTCTTATATAATCTAAGATGTTCGGGCTTCCCTCGCTTATCCGTTGTATGGGTTTTGCTTCGATTCCGTTCTCCTTTAATTTAGCTGCCGTCCCTTTGGTCGCAATCAACTCGAAGCCTAGCTCTTTTAATTTTTTAGCGATAGGCACAATCTGCAGCTTATTCTCGTCCTTGACGCTCACGAATATCGTACCTTCCGTGGGCAAGGCGCTATTTGCTGCCATCTGCGACTTAGCAAAAGCACGCCCGAAGTCCACGTCTATCCCCATCACCTCGCCCGTGGACTTCATTTCAGGGCCCAAAATTATATCGATCCCCGGAAATTTAACGAACGGCAGGACAGACTCTTTAATGGATATGTGCGGCGGCACAATCTCGTTAACAAAACTCAAATCTTTTAATTTCATCCCAGCCATTACCTTTGCCGCCAATTTTGCAAGCGGTACGCCTATCGCTTTGCTTACATAAGGAATCGTCCTCGATGCGCGAGGATTTACTTCTAATACATAAACATCGCCGTTTTTGACGGCGTATTGGACGTTCATCAGGCCAACAACGTTTAATTCCTTAGCCATAGCATATGTATCTTCTCTTATCTTATCGATTACCTTTTTGCTTAAAGTATGAGGCGGTAAAACCATCGCCGCATCTCCGGAATGGACACCCGCTTCTTCGATATGCTCCATAATCCCGCCTATGACGAATGTCTCGCCGTCTCCTATCATGTCAACATCCACCTCTATCGCATCCTCTAAAAATTTATCTACTAGGACGGGAAATTCGGGCGAGGCACGAACTGCGTGTTCCATATAATATTCGAGCGACTCCTCGTCATAAACTATTTCCATCGCACGCCCTCCCAAAACATAAGAAGGCCTGACTAAAACTGGATATCCGATTCTCTTCGCAACCGCTTTAGCGCCTTCGGTTGTTGTAGCGGTGCCGTTTATGGGTTGTCTCAATCCTAATTTCTCAAGTAACACTTTGAATTTTTCCCTGTCCTCCGCTATATCTATCGCCTCTGGCGTGGTACCGATTATTTTTACACCGGCTTTCTTTAACGCAACGGCCAAATTCAGAGGCGTCTGCCCGCCGAATTGGACTATTACGCCGTCGGGTTTTTCCTTGTCGACGATGTTCAATACATCCTCAACGGTAAGCGGCTCAAAATATAATTTATCGGATGTATCATAATCCGTTGAGACGGTCTCCGGGTTGGAATTTACCATTATCGTCTCAAAACCTATCTCCTTTAACGCAAACGCCGCATGAACGCAGCAATAGTCGAATTCGATGCCTTGCCCGATTCTATTCGGTCCGCCTCCTAAAATCATTATCTTCTTCTTCCCGGACACCCTTATCTCATCTTCCACCTCGTAGGTGGAATAGAAATACGGCGTGTACGCCTCGAACTCAGCGGCACAGGTATCGACCAATTTATATACCGCCCTTATGCCTTTTTTAATTCTTAACTGTCTAATTTTAAGTTCGTCGGTCTTCCATAGATGGGCCAACTGCTTATCACTAAAACCGTATTGCTTGGCCTTCAATAATAGTTGATAGTTGATGGCTGATGGCTGATGGCTTTTCAATTCTTCTTCAAGCTCAACGATCTCCTTCATATTTTGTAAAAACCAACGGTCTATTTTTGTCGAATTATAAATTTCATCTACGCCGAATCCTTCTTTTATGGCATACCTTATATAAAAAATCCTATCCTGATTCGGGACTTTAAGCTTCTCGATTATTTCTTCCTTAAAATTGGGATTTTTAGCTTTTAACTCATACTCATCTTTTGGGTCCGCACCCAATCCTGCCCTGCCTATCTCCAATGACCTTATGCCCTTTTGCAACGCCTCCTTAAAAGTGCGTCCTATCGACATCTCTTCGCCTACCGATTTCATTTGAATCGTAAGCGTGGGATCTGCCGTTGGGAATTTCTCGAACGCCCATCTTGGGATCTTCACGACGCAATAATCTATCATCGGCTCAAAG
Organism: uncultured Planctomycetia bacterium; assembly: GCA_964641235.1. Lineage (GTDB taxonomy): Bacteria > Omnitrophota > Gorgyraeia > Pluralincolimonadales > CAZUZR01 > CAZXJX01. Next base: position 5,003 of record CAZXJX010000044.1, on the reverse strand, counting down.
CAAGCGGGGGTTTCCTTCGTTATATCGTTCGGAATCTCATCCAGCGTATATCCTACCGCCAATTTTGCGGCTATCTTTGCTATCGGGAAACCTGTCGCTTTAGACGCCAGAGCGGATGACCTCGAAACGCGCGGGTTCATCTCAATTATCACCTGTTTTCCGTTTTCAGGGTGAACGGCAAACTGGATATTCGAGCCTCCTGTCTCGACGCCTATTTCTCTTATCACTTTTATCGCCGAATCGCGCATAATTTGATATTCCTTATCGGTCAAGGTCTGCGCGGGCGCTACTGTTATCGAATCGCCGGTGTGGATTCCCATGGGGTCAAAGTTTTCAATAGAGCAGATTATGACGACGTTATCTTTTAAATCGCGCATAACCTCTAACTCGAATTCCTTCCATCCCGCCACGGACTCCTCGATTAAAATCTCGCTTATCATGCTTAAATTTAAACCACGCTGCGCGACGTCTTCGAATTCTTTCCAATCGGCAGCTGTTCCGCCGCCGGTCCCGCCCAACGTAAACGAAGGCCTTATAACGAGCGGGAAACCTATCTCCTGCGCAACCTTTCTTGCTTGAGCCATATTATACGCAAGGCCGCTCTTCGGCAGCTCGAGCCCGATTTTAATCATCGCTTCCTTAAATAATTTTCTATCCTCGGCCTTCTTTATCGCATCCGCTTTTGCGCCTATCATCTCGACGCCGAATTTATCCAATATGCCCATTTCGTATAATTGAATCGCGCAATTTAAACCAGTCTGTCCTCCTAAGGTCGGCAACAACGCATCCGGCCTTTCTTTCTCTATTATCTTCGCCAAGATTTCCTGGGTAATCGGTTCAATATACGTCACATCTGCCATATCGGGATCGGTCATAATCGTCGCGGGGTTTGAATTGACGAGAATGACCTTAAGCCCTTCTTCCCTTAACGCCTTGCACGCCTGTGTCCCTGAATAATCGAATTCGCAGGCTTGTCCTATTACAATAGGCCCTGAACCTATTATCAGTATTTTGTGAATATCTGTTCTCTTAGGCATTTTTCTTGACCTTCATCAAAGTTGCGAACTTATCAAATAGATACGTTGCGTCATGGGGGCCGGGAGAGGCCTCTGGGTGATATTGGACGGAAAATATCGGCAGTGACTTATGCTCCATTCCTTCAACGGTCTTGTCGTATAAATTTATATGCGTTAATATCACATCCTTATCCGGAATCGTACCTATATCTACCGCGAAGCCGTGATTCTGCGCGGTAATATCGACCTTTTTAGTCCTTATATCCATAACTGGATGATTTCCCCCGTGGTGACCGAATTTTAATTTGTACGTTTTGCCGCCGAATGCCAATCCTAAGATCTGATGGCCCAAACATATGCCGAATATCGGAAGCTTATCTAACATCTTTCTCACTTCCTCGATAACATATGGGACGCCCTCCGGATCGCCCGGCCCGTTAGATAAAAATAGCCCGTCGGGTTTCATCGCCAATATTTCGTTTGAATCGGTATTTGCGGGCACTACTTTTACATTGCAACCTATGCGAGTTAAATTTCTCAATATGTTTAATTTTGCGCCGAAGTCCATCGCAACGACGAAGAAACGTTCTCTCCCCTGCGGCGGTATTTTCCAGTCAAACGATTTTTTACACGTCACTTCTTTAACCAAATCCCTGCCTATCAGTCCCGGCGATGCCCTTACTTTTTCAAGCAGGTTTTTTTCGTTCAAATCCTTTGTAGAAATCATACCCTTCATCACGCCCTTTAATCTTAAGCGCCTTGTTATAGCCCTCGTATCAACGCCCTGAATCCCGACGATGTTGTGCTTTTTAAGATAATCCTCGAGCGTCCCTTTGGCGCGAAAATTAGACGCTATTTTGCTTAATTCTTTTACGACGAAACCCTCAACCCAAGGCCGAGTTGCTTCTACATCTTCGTCGTTTACGCCGTAATTTCCTATCAGAGGATATGTCATTGCGACGATCTGTCCTTTGTAGGACGGGTCGGTTAAAATTTCTTGGTAGCCTGTCATCGAGGTATTAAATACGACTTCGCCGAAGGCCTCGCCGCCTGCCCCAAATGACTCGCCTCTAAATACGCTTCCGTCTTCTAAAACTAAATACGCTTTCATAATAGCTTAGATTGTTTAACCACGAGATTGCACAAGATTAGCACGAGAGAAAAATCTTGTGAAAATCTGTGTAATCTGTGGTTCCGCGTAATCTTGTGGTTTCATTTTTAAAACAGCGTCAGCTGTTTTTCTCCGGCTTCCTCCGGCCCAAAAATCTTAATCGTGCCGTACTCACCGTCGTAGCCCGGTAAAATGTTAACTTTTCCTTGCCTTACTCGAATCACGCCATCCGCTATCTTCTGCGGAAGTTGTTTTTTAAGTTCGTTATCGGTCATCTTCACTAAGATATTAAATTCGCTCTTGCATTTATTTACCAGCTCCATATACTCTCGTTCAACCGATTGCGACGTATCCCCGACGCCGCGCGCGTCCGCGATTATTTGACCGAGCGGTATCATATGCTTAAACGGTATCGCATTATCCGGCATTACGCCCTCTGCCCTATCGGCTAAATCCTCCACCCGATGCATAACGCCTACGGTGAGTTTTCTGCCGCAGACAGGGCATAGATTTCTGTTTTTAATCGCCTCTTTAGGGGCAACGCGTGCCTTGCAATTTCTATGACCGTCATAATGGTATTTCCCTTCTTCTGGGAAAAATTCTATCGTATATAAAAATTTCTTTTTATCTTTGGATTTTATGGCGTCTATTATCGCTTTATAGCTTAAATCGCAATTAAACACATTCGCTTCCCTGCCTATCCTGTGGGGCGAATGCGAATCGGAATTCGATATTAATGCGTATCTATCGAGAACGCTTAATCTCCAGTTCATCGCAGGGTCAGAAGAAAGCCCCGTTTCAAGACAGTGAATATTCCTTGCCTCTTCGCCGAAACATTCTTCAACCGTATTAAAGCCGGAGTTTGAGCCAAAGATTGAAAAGTGAGGAGTCCACGCATGCGCCGGAACTATAAGACATTCCGGCGATACCTCTAAACATGCCTTGACTAAATCTTTGGCGCTTAAATTTAATATGGGCCTGCCGTCCGAAACCAAATCCCCGAACCCGCCTAATTTCTTGTTCAATTTCTCAACGACATCTATACCGGGGGCAAAGATGATATTGTGTATCCTCTTCGATTTGCCGCCGACGTAAAAATTATTATAGACCTCGCAGGTGAAAATGAAATTGACTCCGTCGTGCTCATAGAGGCCGTTCGCATTCTCTTTTAACTTGCTCTTCAATTCCGTAAACCAGAGAGGATGCGTGAAATCGCCTGTTCCGATAAGTTCGATCCCCTTTAATTTCGCCCAGCGCGTAAGTTCGTCGACGTTCATCTCCTGCGAAGTGGCGCGGCTATATTTAGAATGTATATGAAAATCAGCGATAAATTCCATCTATATATTCCCTTACATTTCCCCAATGAGTCCCCTGCCAGTAAACGCGCCCGCATTTAGCGCACCTAACAAAATCCTCATGCGTCTCATAAACAAAAGGCGGAACTTTATTCTCCGCCTCTCTCTTCTCGATATCCTCGAGCAAAACGTTACAGAGAACGCAGCGCGTGAACATCTCTTCGTCGCTTATCTTTAATTTCAACTCGCCCAGAACATACTTTAATTGCTCTTTGACTAAATCGCTTTTTATATGCGCTACCTTGAATCCCGCTTTTTCGCTTAAACGCGCATTCCTCGTCAATATAACCCTGTCTTCCCTGAGGCTCTTAATGGCGAGGGAGACTAAATTATCTTCGGTCATATATTCGCAATCGTATCCTAAAATCCTGAGCCACTTACAAAGTCGGCCTAATTCCTTCGTCGCCAAAAATTTCATGCTTTAAAATACGGGGTCGGCTAAATCTCTCCCTTTTTGAATCGCCTTGCCAACGCTGCTTCGTCTAAACTTAACCCGCGTTAAACCTTCCTGCGCCTTTCTTGCATAATAGGTATTGGGGTATTTCTTAATAATCAATTCGTAGAAATACTGAGCGTTATCGTTATCGCCCATCTGCTTTGCTAAATCGCCTGCGTGCAGCCAATCTTTCGCCTCTAATTTTTCCTTGCCCTTCAGTTGTACGGTGGCACAACCGAGGATGGAACTGACGCAAAAGAAAACCAATAAAATTTTACAGACCGCCTTATACATTGCCTCCCTCCTTTTTAATTAGGGACACATCCTAATTTCCTATACAAATGCTTCGTTCTGGTGCTTTATCTTGCCGCCGACGATCGCAAGGGTGACGGTCCCGCCCAATTTCCTACCGATAAATGGGG
>CAZXJX010000044.1:0-653 GCA_964641235.1 uncultured Planctomycetia bacterium | reverse complement strand
TGTCTTCGAATCAAAGACCGTCACATCCGCATCGGCTCCAACTGCAAGCGAGCCTTTATTGCTTAGCCCTAAAATTCCTGCCGGATTAACCGACATCTTTTTTATCAATTCATTCCAATTCAACAATCCTTTTTCGACCAATTCGCTTGAAGCCAACGAAAGCGCGGTCTCTAAACCAATCATCCCGAACGCCGCGAAATCGAACTCGATGTCCTTCTCCTCTTCGGAATGAGGCGCATGATCTGTCGCTATTACGTCTATCGTCCCGTCGGACAACCCCTTTTTAATCGCCTCAATATCTTCTTTAGTCCTTAACGGCGGATTTACCTTTGCGTTCGTATCGAATCCCAATACGGCCTCTTCCGTCAACGTAAAATAATGAGGGCAGGTTTCGCAAGTGACGTTGATTTTTTTTGCCTTTGCTTGCCTTATTAATTCCACCGATTCCTTCGTTGTAACATGCGCGATATGCACCTTAGCGCCCGTCAACTCGGCCAATTCTATATCCCTCATAATCATTACGACCTCAGAGGCGCGAGGAATTCCCTTCAGGCCTAATTTTGTCGAAATAAATCCCTCGTTCATGACGCCTTCCCTTGATAAATTCAAGTCCTCGCAGTGCGAAATTATCGGCAGGTCAAACATCTTTGAAT
>CAZXJX010000043.1:0-8930 GCA_964641235.1 uncultured Planctomycetia bacterium | reverse complement strand
GTTGCCCACAATTTAACCTTAAGGCAGAGCGAGAAGATTCGCCGAGCGAAGTTTGCCTCGCAGGGGGCAAACGAGCGGTGCGGGAGATATTCAGAATGAAAGAAAATATAAATTTCTATACTATCTTGATATCTTCCACGTGGAGGATGGGGTCGGCCTTGACGATTATCTTGCCTTTAAATACCCTTTCAATAGACTCTATCGCAGGCCTGTCTTCGTTGAAGAGCCGTGAAGCCACCTCGGGATGGACATGAAGCTCTACTTGTTTCTTTTTGGTCTCTTTCAGGAATTTTTTGACTTTCCTCAAGGACTGGATAGATATGGTCGACACCGACTTTATAAGGCCCTTGCCCTGGCAATATGGACACTCTTTAAAAGAAACGCTTTCGACGCTTCTTCGCATTCTCTGGCGAGTCATCTCGACTAAGCATAATTCCGATAGAGGAGAGACATCTGTTTTTGCCTTATCGCGCTTTAACGAATCGATAAGCGCCTCAAAGACTTTACGCCTGCGCCCTGCCTGGGCCATATCTATGAAATCTATTACGATTATTCCCCCTAAATCCCTAAGCCGAATTTGTCGCGCGATCTCCCTTGCAGCTTCCATATTTGTCGCAAAGGCGGTCTCTTCCAAATTTTTCTTTTCGATAAATTTGCCGCTATTTACGTCGATTGCGACCAAGCCCTCGGTCGGCTCTATAACGATATATCCGCCGGATTTTAGACATACCTTCCTTTCGAAGATCTTTTCTATCTCTTTCTCTATCAATTTCCTATCGAATAACGGTATGTCGCCCTCGTATAATTCCACCTTCGGCCTAAGATGCGGAGAAACGGCGCTTAAGAAATTTTGTATCTTCCTGTAATCGTCCCTTGAATCTATTATCAGCTTGTCTATATCCTCTGTTAAATAGTCCCTTGCTATCCTGAGTATTAAATCATATTCCTCGTGCAAAACGGCCGGCGCTGCCTTCCGGGCAGCCCCCAATTTAATTTTGCGCCAAAGCGAAAGCAAATACTTTAAGTCCCGCGAAAGGTCCCGCTTCGACTTACCTATCCCGGCCGTTCTAATAATAACCCCCATCTCGCTGGGGATCTCAAGCTGCCCTAAAATTTCCCTGAGCCTTGCTCGCTCTTTCTCGTCTGAAATTCGGCGCGAAATTCCCAAATGCCTATCAAAAGGCAACAACACCAGATATCTGCCCGGCAACGAGATGTGAGTGGTAAGGCGAGGGCCTTTTGTCCCAAACGGTTCCTTTGTTATTTGAATCAAAACCTCTTGGCCTTTTTTCAAAAGTTGCTCTATGGATTGCTGCGACTGAATGCTATGTGAGTGATATAATTCCTCCACCTCATCACGCTCGAAAGTGTCGCTTTCTAATCCGATGCCAACCACATCGGCCAAATATAGATATCCGTTCTTTGCCAAGCCGAGGTTCACAAAGGCTGCTTTGACGGCAGGCACGACGGAACTGACCCTGCCCTTATGAACATTTCCGACCAACTGCGATACGCCGATCCTCTCGACGAAAAACTCCTCGAGCACTTTATTTTCGACTATAGCAACCCTTTTCTCCTGCGCTTCAACGTTTATTAAAATCTCTTTGTACATTTAATTGATAACCTCTATATGTTTAATTTCTACTCCTTCCGGAAATTGACGTTGTAATTTATTTCTGAAATCGTCTAAAGACATGGATGACTTTAATTCAAATGTGGCTTCTTCCGCCTCGCTCTCAAGGCCTAGTTTCAAAGCTCGCTTAAACTTTATTTTTAGCCTCGGGCTAAAACCTTTCGATAGCGCAACCGGAATATCGGCCCTTCGCGCCGCACGATGGAATAACCTTACTAAATCCAGGTGGGATATATATTTCATATTGCCTTTTTTTGCAAATATGACTCTGAGTATTTTGCCCTCACTGTCCACCTTCGACGATATCCTTCACTTCTTTGATTTCTTTCCTAAGCTCTTCTATTTCTTTCTTTAATTTTTCGAGTTCGGCATGCGTCTTCATATTCTCTTTATGCAGAATTTCGGTAGTGGTTTTAACTAAATAATCTGTGCCGTGCTCCGCTTCATATCCACTTAAGCGCACAGCCCTATTAAACTCATCGTCGTAAGCTACGACTTGCGCCTTCGCTGTATGACTTAATAGCGAAAATAATATTATAAAAACGAACGACATCGTTATCGATAAACTTTTTTTCATCTACCTCCTCCTTTCACAACTTGGGGACGTTACACTTAGGGACACTCCATTTTGAGTGGACTGTCCCCTGATGGAACGTCCCCTTTTTTTCTTTTCCACTACTTCTTTTTAAAAAACCCTTTGTTGCCTTTTGTGTATCCTTCCGGTTTTGCTTGTTCCTTCTTCTCTTCTTTCGCTGGCGATTCTTGAGGCGTAATATCTGGTTGCCCCGCCTCCATCGCCTTCTGTATCATCGCCATCTCCTGTTCCGAAATCTCGCCAGGCTTTATTACTCTTGCAGTAATAAAGATTAAAAGGTCTATCTTCTCTATATCGGTGGTCCGTGTAGTAAATAAGTTACCAATGAGTGGAATATCGCTCAAAATTGGAACACCAATCTTACCTTTCGACTTAACATCCTTCAATAAACCGCCTATAACGATGGTTTCGCTATCTTCCATTAGCACCTGTGTCTCCGCCTCTCTGGTAATCAAAATAGGGTATGCATTTGTCCCGACCGTCTGTGTATAAGAAGAGATGACGGGATGAATAATCATATTTACAAATTTTTCGTCCCCGCTTATTTGCGGAACGACGTATAATTGGACTCCTATATCTTGGTAATACGATAAAGTAGTGGTGCTTGTCCCGCTCGTTCCAGAAACCTGCGTCTGAAGTATCGGGTATTTTGTTCCAACCATAATTACGGCCTCTTGGCCGGATAGAGTCAATATCCTCGGCGCGGAGAGCGTGTTGGTCCGGATATCCTCCTCAAGCGCATGAATCATCAACTCCATCTCTTTGCCTACTATTTTTTTCAATAATACTTCAACACCTGCATTGGCAACGGTAAGGCCCGAAGTTTTTGGAACAAAGTTAGCGGCACTAGTTCCAGCAGAATAAAGCCTGCCTGTCATAGTGGCATCTCTGTCCTCGGCTTCTACACGAACATGACCTGCGCTTCTATCGGTAGCACGCGTCTCTAATCTAGTTCCAGTTGCCCACTCAATTCCTAAGTCCTTTAAGACATCCCTATTTACCTCCATAATCCTGGCTTCTATCAGGACCTGATTCGGCTTGACGTCTATGTCCTTTAATACCTTCGCAATCCTATCTAAAGAAGTCGGAGTATCCGTTATTACTAAAGCGCGCGACCTGGCCGATTCTCTTTCCCTGCGCTCCTTGCCTTCCTCGGTACTGGCCACGCCAGCGGCAGGCACTCCAAATTCCCATCCCTTTTGACCCGTTATCTCTAAAACTGATATTTTCCCTTGAGGAGAAAGTTGTGGTTCCAACATTTTCTTTGCATCTGAAGCATCTAGGAATTGTAACGAAAAAACTCTCGTTACCACGTGTTCAATATCCGCCAATTCTTTCTGTTTTTCCCTACGTTCTTTCATCGTATCGACGGTCGAAACCGTAATGATATTGCCTTCACGCTCATAAGCAAAGCCATAGGTCTTTAATATAACGTCTAACGCTTGTTCCCATGGGACATCCACCAAGCGCATGGTAACGGTACCTATAACCTCTTTGCTCACAACTATATTGACTCCGCCCTTATAAGATAATATGCGCAGGACATTTTCTATGTCAGCGTCTTTAAAATCCAAGGTGACATTGCCTTCCTTTGTCGCCAAGGCTCCGACTTCCTGCGCTTCACAGGCAATCCCTAAGAACAGAAAAACAAATAACAAAATAAATCTGCTGAGTAAATTCCGTCTCATCTTAATATTCCCCTTAATATTCCTCTTCCTCGTTTAAATTTATTCTGACCTCCTCGCCTGCCCTTGTGAGGATTACCGCTTTTCGTTCTATCTTTACAAGCTTATAATCTGCGAGCATATCGCCGACTTTCAAAATGGAACCGCTTATTATCGCATAGGATTCGCCTTCTCTATCCCATAATACCCCTTCCAACCTCAATTCCTCAACTGAGCCTATCGGTCGAACCTCAGGCAATAAATTTCCATCTTTATCGACTAAAGGGATAAACGGGTCCCTTTTGCCATGGTGGTCATATTTAAACATCGCCTCTGAAGTTAAATGAGGGCTTGCCAAACCGAACACTAAAAATAAAGTTAAAAAACTAACTTTTATTAACCTCACCTTAAAAGCGCTACTCCTCTTTAAATACATAAGCGACGATTAATAACCTCGCGTCGTGATTCATGATATCGCTGGAATTCGACTTTATCTCCAGGTCTCTAATGGACATAATATTTTTAGCATCTTCTACTTTATTTATAAATTCCCCTATAGAATGATAACTGCCCCTCGCCTCGAGCTTTATAGGGACTTCAATATAAATTGTAGGTGCCGTTTGCGTCGCTGCCTGCCCTGTTTGCGGCCCTGCCGTTATTTGCGGTGACTTCTCCATCTTAAGCGGTTCCAATTTTAGAATCTTAATCTTCGATTCGCTCGCGAGTCGAGAAATCTCCTGAAGCACATTTGGCATCTCCGAACGAAGCGGCAAAGTGAGCTTAAGCTCTTCCAGCCTTGCCTGCGCAGAAAGAAATTCGCCCTCTATTTTAGACTTTCTAGCTAACAAGCTTTCAGAATTTTTCAAGCCCTCTTTTACTCGAAGGACTTTTTGATTCAAATCTTTTAACGTTCGAATTGAAGGGCGCATAATAAATTGAAATACTATAAATATGATTAAAACGGAAATGATTATAATCGATATGGCTTTTTCCTTTCCGGCCCTAGAAAAAGCTTTTGGCATAAATTTTACGCTCACCTTTTTTCCTTGAAATAGGGGGTAATTATAAAGTCCATCAACTCGGTCTCTTTTATTTTTCTACGTTCAACCTTCGTCAGTTCAATCTCATCGAAATTCTGCGAAAATGAAGCGTTTTCCTTAAGGGCGTTTACAAAATTGCCGACGGCTCGGGATTCGCCCTCGCCTAAAATTAGGCTTGAACCTTCGATTACAAACGCCCTCCTCTCTCCCTCGGGTTGCGCTGTGAGCCCGGCCTTTTTAATATTCACGCTCCTAAGCCAAATTCCTGAGACTACCGAATCGGATAAATCATTTAACTTCTTTGCCCATTTAAATCTTAAGCGAGTTAACTCCTCCACAATGCCTATCTTAATTAATGCCTCCTTTAACTCATCCTCTGACTTCCTTGTTTCAGAACTTAAGGTTGAAATCGAAGATAATTTTTTATTTAACGAATTGAGGCTCGCCTTCTTCACTTGAATCATTAAAGCCAAGAGCAACTGTGCAACGATTAGGCTCGCGATGACGATTAAAACAACGGGCATGGCCGCAAGCCTCTCGATCTCTAATTCCTTGAGCCCCTTCTTCTTTCGTAGCTCTTCGGGCAGAAGATTAATCTCTATCATCTTTTTTACCTGTGCATCGCAAGCCCCACGCAAACTGCCAATTGGCTTAGATTATCCTTAAGCATTTCCTTCGATATCTTTGGTGAAATCGCTAAATTCTTGCTCGGATTCCAAGCCAGGGCCTCGATCCCAAAAGCCTGTTTTAGGTGCTCTTCTAAACCAGGTTGCCTTGAGCCACCACCGCTTAGGTAAATTCCATTTATGCCTTTGCCAAATTGATTTTCGTAATAGTCAAAGGACAAGCGTATCTGCGTCTCCAGATTCTCCAGGCTTTGCGCGCCGATTGGGATATCGCGGACGAAAATTAAGATTTCATCCTTTAATATACAAACGTTTGTCATGCTGGCGCCGATATTTATTAACGCTAAGGTCTTGGCCTTTCCTAATCCGGGATTATTGAAAATAAAGGCATTAGTTACTGCAATAGAATCGCAATCTATAACCTCCGCCTCAAGGCCGGCCTCCTTTAGATAAGATAGGTGCTCATCTATTAATTCTTTCTTAGCGGCCACTATGAGGACCTTCATCTTATTTTCCGCTTCCTCCACATCTATCACTTGCGCATCCAGATAGACATCGTTTATATTAAACGGTATGTACTTCTCCGCTTCGTACCTGAGCGCAGATTTAAGCTCCTCCTCGCTCATATTCGGAAATATTACCTGCCGCACAACTACCGACTGCCCCGCCACCGAACTTACCACTTTATGCGGTCTTATATCAGAGGCATCGAGAATGCGCCTTATCGTGCGCGCTATCGTCTCTTTGGACCGCTCGCCTTCAAACGGTTCAATTGCAAATGAAGCAAGTTCAAAATCGCCGTGCTCTTGCGGAACTAACATTAGGACCTTCAGATAAGAGGTTCCGATATCTAATCCGACTCTGCCTTTCGGCTTAGCTAAACTTAGAGCAGGAATTTTAATCTTGAATGCTCTCATGCCAACCGAGTATCGTTACTTTGTAGCCAGCTCCGCCGGGAACCTCCCCTATCGCCTCATCGTAATGGAGATTGGCGCCGCCGCTTAACTTGACCTCATCGCCCGCAACTGCACCAAATACCCCGTCAGTTCCGCTTATTACAATTTCGGATTGAGGCGCATATATTCCACCGTAAAAACTGGAGGTGCCGCTTACCTTTACATCGTAGCTGCCGACAACTTTTATTATGAGATTGGCGGGTATATTAACAGACGTCACAATCCCATGTCCGCCGATATCGACAGCGCCGCTTACATATAAAGTAGTCGGCCCTGTAAATTGGATGTAGCCGCTGCCGACGATTTTAATCGATGAAGCAGAATATTCCCCGCCGGAAAAAGTCTGCGGGCTAGTCACATTTGATAAATCAACGGATGTTGTTCCGTCGGGAATCGTAGGCGGATTTAATACTGTTTGCGTCGAGGAGTTAGATTGCGTTCCTGTAATAGTGGAGTTGGAAGAAACTTCAATAGCATCCTGATATGGCACATCTGGGCCCACCACGGCATCGCCCATTACCGTGGATCCCCCGCTGACTTCAATCACATCGTTTTCTCCGTCTATGTTGTTGCTTCCTATATCTGCATTCGAGCCTGGGTTATTTGGGTCGTAGGGTCCCTGCGAGGAATTATAGCTATCCACTAAAGAGCCCCCTAATATCTCAATTTCTTCCTGCGCGAAGATGGCTTTCGGAAATAACGGATTTTGGGTAACATTGACGTATACATCGAGCTTCTTCATCTGATAACCATAAGCGGTAGCATCTTTGCTCGGCGTATATCCCCACGATTCGATTCGTCTTAGGTTAGGCTGATTAATAGGATCGGGTTGAGTAACCCTCGTCTCAAATACACCTTGTGTGCCTAAACTCGCCGTCGACGGCGTCGTTCCTGCATACATATTATCAGACCTTAATCTTACAATGGCATCATCTACTCCCGCTTCAGCCAAATAAAAAGCCGTTGCGTTTGCCAATTGCCTCTGCGAAACCCTCTGTTCCGTAAGGGAAGACATAAAAAATGCGCCCGATAAAATTAAAAGCAGCGCGAGCGCTAAAAAAGCCGTTATAAGAATAAATCCCTTTCTGTTTTTGTTGGACATCTGCTTAATTCCTTAAGATAACTCGTCCGTTAAGGTTGCCGCTTAATGTTCGCCCAAATGTGGATATCTTCTGGGCTGAAATATTAATCTCGATGATGTTCGGCGTTGAAGAATTTCTATTGAACTGAAGGGCGGTCAGATAATTGGCTAATACAGAGGAGGAAGCGCCCATTGTCCTCGTCAATTGATTAAAACCCAAAGATGCATCATAAGTCAACGCATAAGTAACAAATGGGTCAGGCGGCCGTAATCCCTCCAAGACATTATTTGAAAATAATATCGTCCCATCGCCGTCTAAATCCTGCGGCATCTTAAAACTTATGCTGTTAGAGGTACCCCCTATGGCGAGGCTAATGGTCGAATTTCCTGCCTGCGATAATTCCCTAACCATATATTCCATTCCCCGTCGAAGTTCTTGAGTTACTATTATCTTGCTGCTTGCGCTCTGCCAAGAGGCCTGGCCGATGCTTAAAAGCGCGAGGATGATGCCAAACACTACAACAAATATTGCAAGGACCACCATCAATTCAACCAACGTAAAACTTTTATCTTTCCTCATCTTTTGGTCATTAAAGTTATGAGGCTTATCTGTCTTTGCCTGGCGCTTCTTCCGACCCAACTTACAGTAACAGCTATCTGTAATGGGTCGCTTCCTGTTATAGAGGTGGTTATATTTTCCTGGGTCAACGATGTTAGGGGCGTGTTATTTATCTTTCCGCTGGCGGTTGGATTTAAGCCGCTGGCCCATAAGTTCCAATTGGTAATTGCTACATTCCCAAGCGAAATTGAGGATTCATCTCGCATTGCTTCAAAAACGGATTTGGCATCATTTGTTGCTTGAGTTGTATTTCGGGAGGCATCATTTAGGTCATAACAATAAACATATACCGCCAGAATTCCAACGATTCCGACGCTTAAAATCAATATTGAGAACATCAATTCCAACAATGTAAAGCCGTATTCTCTTTTAATCATTTTTGTTTAATTTAGTCTATAACTTTATCGCCAAAATGTCAAGAAATACCTTGATTTAAAACGGAGTCTTCCGCCATAAAAAACCCCTCCTTCTACACTTAATATAGACGTAAAAGGAGGGGAAATCTAATTAAAAAAAATAATTCTGACCCCTTTGCCTTTTCTTTAGTCATTGCGAGGGAGCGTAAGCGACCGAAGCAATCTCTGTTTCTTTATTTAGATCGCTTCGCTACGCTCGCGATGACTGTCCCTATCGCTATTCAATGATTCTTATTCGCCTACGACCCGTTTGCCCATACATATTGTCCAAGTAAAATGTATTATTCGCATCCGCATTAA
>CAZXJX010000042.1:0-8964 GCA_964641235.1 uncultured Planctomycetia bacterium | reverse complement strand
TTGACAGGTGTTACGAAGCGGTAAATTTAATTCACTTTGAGGGAATGCATTTCAGGAGAGACATAGGTTATAGGGCGTTAGAAAAGATAAGAGTATAAGGCAAAGGAGATAGGCATGAATAAGCCAAAGATCGCAGTTGTCTTGGGTTCTGATTCGGATCTGCCGACGATGGAAGAGGGATTGAAGGTGTTCAGGGATTTTAGAATGCCCTATGAATTGAAGATACTTTCGGCGCATAGGAGCCCCGCGCTTGTTCATGCCTTTGCAAAGTCAGTCGAAAAGCGCGGTATAAAAGTTATAATAGCCGCAGCCGGCGGCGCCGCGCATTTAGCAGGCGTAATCGCTTCGCTTACTCGATTGCCGGTGATAGGGGTGCCTATGGAAACGCAGAGCTTGAAAGGGATAGATTCTCTTTTCTCGACGGTACAGATGCCGTCAGGCGTTCCCGTCGCTAGTATGGCGATAGGAAAGACGGGCGCAAAAAACGCGGCGATATTTGCGCTTCAAATATTAGGAATTACGGATTCCAAAATTGCGAAGAAATTAGTCGCGTTTAAAAGGAGATTAGCTGCACAGATTGCGGCGAAGAATAAAAAACGCAAATGAGGACGAAAGTGGTGAAGGTGATCCCCGCGAAACCCGAACCGGCGAAGATTAAAGAAGCGGCTTTAATTTTAAGAAACGGGGGACTTGTAGTTTTCCCGACGGAGACCGTTTACGGCCTCGGCGCAAATATGTTTGACCGAGACGCGATTAAAAAAGTTTATCGCATAAAAAACCGCCCTAAGAATAAACCATTAACAATTCATATAGCGGATATCGGTATGGTCAAGAGGATAGTTGGAAAGATACCGTCGAGGGCGAAGAAATTGATAGACAAATTTTGGCCAGGCCCTTTGACGTTGGTGTTAAAAGATAAAAGCGGTAAAAAAATAGGTTTTCGTATGCCCGATAATAAGATAGCCTTTTTATTGATAAAAGAATCCGACGTTCCAGTCGTTGCGCCCAGCGCGAATATCTCCGGCAGGCGAGCGCCGAGGAAAACCAAGGAAGTTTTAGATGATTTAGACGGGAAGGTCGAGATGGTGCTCGACGGCGGCACGACGAAAATCGGAATCGAGTCAACGGTATTAGATTTAAGCGGACAGCGCTACAAAATCCTGCGCGAAGGCGCAATTTCCGAAGAAGAGATATGGAGAGCCATATCCCCTCACCCTGCCCTCTCCCCTAAGGGGAGAGGATTAAGGTGAGGGGGCTGAATCTAATATGATCAAGTCAATCCTTATAGTTTGCACCGGGAATTCCTGCCGAAGCGTTATGGCCGAAGGGCTGTTGCGAAAAATTTTAAAAGATAAGGGCCGCGAGGATATAAAAGTGCTTTCCGCCGGAATCGGCACGATGCCGGGAATGATGGCAAGCCCAAATACCATCGAAGCGATGAAAGGGGAAAGCATCGATGTCTCGGGCCATCGCGCGCAGTTTGTATCGGAAGAGATGATTAAAAATGCGGATTTGATTTTAGGAATGGAACCTATCCATATAGATACGGTTTTAAACATGGTACCGGAAGCGAAAGGCAAGACTCATCTTTTATTGGAATATGCTTACGAAAAAGAGGAAGAAAAACCGGTGAATAACGCGGTATTCGACCCCATAGGCAAGCCGAAGGAGGTTTATGAGTCGGTTTTAATGACGGTAAAAGATGCGATAGAAAGGCTGGTAAAGAGAATATGCGAATCGCAATAGGCGCCGATCACGGCGGCTTTGAATTAAAGGCAGAAGTAATAAAATATTTAAGGAAGAAAGGAAACGCCGTCAAGGACTTCGGCACGTATTCGCCTGAATCGTGCGATTATACGAAATACGGTTTTTTCGTCGGCCATGCCGTCGGAAGCGGAAAATATTCGCGCGGCATATTGATTTGTAAAAGCGGCGTGGGGATGTCGATAGTCGCAAACAAAGTCAACGGCGTGCGGGCAGTCGTATCGCATGATACAAAAGTCGCGAAGTTTTCCCGCGAACATAACGATTCCAACGTAATCGTATTCGGCTCAAAATTTATAAAGCTAGAAAAGGTAAAACGGATTCTGGATATTTGGCTTAAAACTAAATTTTTAGGAGGAAGACATTTAAGGCGAGTCAGGCAGATTAGAGATATCGAGAATGAGATAAAAAACAGTTGATGGTTGATAGTGTATAGTTTATCGGAGGGTGGATGATGAAACGATTGAAAGAGGTTGATCCGGAAATTTATGAGGCGATATGTAACGAGACTCGCCGGGAAGAGGAAAACATCGAGTTAATAGCAAGCGAGAATTTTTGCAGCCGCGCGGTGCTTGAGGCGCAGGGTTCGGTATTGACCAATAAATATGCGGAAGGGTATCCTGCCGCGCGTTGGTACGGCGGTTGCGAATATGTCGATGTTGCAGAAAAGGTTGCGGTAGAGCGCGCGAAAGAATTGTTTAAAGCGGAACACGCGAACGTTCAGCCGCATTGCGGCTCATCGGCGAATATGGCGGTATATTTTGCGGCGCTCAACATCGGCGATACGGTTATGGCGCTCGATTTAGCTTGCGGCGGGCATCTTACTCACGGCCATAAAGCGAATTTTTCGGGCAAGTACTTTAATATAGCGCCTTACGGCGTAAACCGCCAGACGGAAGTATTAGATTACGATGAGATTTTGACTTTAGCAAAGAAGCATAAGCCGAAGATGATTTTGGCGGGCGCCTCCAATTACGCGCGAGTGATGGATTTCAAAAGATTCAGGGAGATTTGCGATAATGTCGGTGCCTTCCTTATGGTCGATATGGCGCATTTCGCAGGATTGGTTGCGGCGGGGATTCATCCAGACCCCATTCCTTACGCCGAATTCGTAACTACGACGACGCATAAAACATTAAGGGGCCCCCGCGGCGGTATGATACTTTGCAAAAAAGAGTTCGCCAAAAAAATAGACGCGATGATATTTCCCGGAATTCAGGGCGGGCCGTTGATGCACGTAATCGCGGCAAAAGCGGTCGCGTTCAAGGAGGCTTTACAGCCAGAGTTCAAGGAATATCAAAAACAGATTCAGAAGAACGCACGCGCTTTAGCCGCTTCTCTAGGGAAGCGAGGGTATAGGATAGTTTCGGGCGGGACCGATACGCACCTATTCTCGGTCGATTTAACTCCGAAAGGGCTTACGGGAAAAGAAGCGCAAGAGGCCCTAGATAAAGCAAAGATAACCGTAAATAAAAATTTGATTCCGTATGACCCAAAACCGTCGGCCGTGACAAGCGGAATTAGATTAGGCGTTCCCGCAGTTACTACACGCGGGATGAAAGAGCCCGAGATGGAGGAAATAGCAGGCCTCATAAATGAAGTATTGGGAAATATCAAATCCGAAGCGGCGATAAATTCGGTTAGGCAAAAGGTAAGCGCCTTAGTCGATAACTTTCCAATCTACCGCAGTTTACTCGCCGAGGTTTAAAAATGAATAAAAAAATAAAACGGCCCGATTGGGACGAATATTTTTTAGACATCGCAAAACTTGTTTCGAGGCGTTCGACCTGTTTGAGGCGGCAGGTCGGCGCGTTGATAGTTAAGAATAGGAGAATTTTAACGACCGGATACAACGGCACACCGACGGGGATTACCCATTGCGAGGTTACGGGTTGTTTGCGCGAGAAATTAAAAGTCCCTTCGGGCGAAAGGCACGAATTATGTTTGCTAGCCGATGAGAGTATTTTTACAGAAGAAGGCTATATGCCAATTAGCGAGGTAAAAGTAGGGCAAAGAGTTTTGACCCATAAAGGTATTTATAGGAAAGTAACTCAAATTTTTAAAAGAGAATATAAAGGAGAGATATATCACATCGAACCTTGGAATCTTCTTCCCGTTGCCTTAACGCCTAATCATCCGGTATTGGCAATGAGAACCCAGATGTGTCAATTCGATCCTCGTACTTTATGTAAGGAAAGTTGTAAATCAGTAAATAATGCTTACTGCAACAGGCCTTATTTAAATTATAAGTTAGAATGGATACCAGGTGGCGAGCTGAGCAAGAAAGATATAGTTCTTTTTTCATTTGATAACAGAAGTTATTCTATAGAAGAGTTAGACTTTTCCTTTGTGGTTGATGTCCCCTCAAATTATTATAGGGTTTTAGAGGAAAGAAATTATGGTAAAAGTTACGGCGACATCAAAAGGAGATTAAATGTTTGGCCTTCAACTGCTTACAATTGGATAAAGGGCGGAGTTCCTCGGGATTGTATAGCGCTTTATAAGGGAGAGTTAAGACACGGCTCTAGTCCCTCAAAGGCTGTGCCCAGTAAGGTCAAGCTAACCGAAGAATTTCTTAGGATAATAGGATTTTATTTAGCCGAGGGTTGCAGCAGTTTAAATCAGCTTAGTTTTTCATTTAATAAGAAAGAAAAAGAATTTATCGAAGAAGTGAAGATGAGCATGAAGGGAATCTTTGGTCTAGATTGTTATGAATATAAGAGCGGAAATTCTCATAAACTTGTCTATTCTTCTATAATTTTAGCAAAGGCTTTTAAAGTTTTGTTTGGTGAAGATGCATATACTAAAAGATTGCCGCATTTTTTAATCAGGCTATCCCCGGAAATGCAACGATATATTCTTAATGCTTATGCACAAGGCGATGGTTATAAAATAAACGAAAATATCACGTCCATTACCACTGCTTCTGAAATTCTGGCGTTGCAGGTGGTTCAGATTTTATTAAGATTAGGTTATCTTCCAATGATAGACAAAGGGAGAAATGTCTATCGGGTGATCTGGAAAGATAAATTTAAGATTTCTTACGGATATTTAAAGGACAATATTTTTTTTACGCCCATCAGAAGGATTTGGACCGATGCCTATTCTGGATATGTATATAATTTGGAAGTAGAGATTGATAATTCCTATCTTACTAAATCTTTTATAGTTCATAACTGCCGCGGGTTGCATGCGGAGCAAAACGCTATAATCCAGGCGGCGCTTTACGGCGTCAACATCGAAGGAGGGACTTTATATTGCACGAATCAGCCCTGCTCGATTTGCGCGAAGATGCTTATCAATGCGGGAATAAAAGAGATCGTGATGGAATCGGGTTATCCCGATCAGATGGCGAGAGATTTTTTTGATGAGGCAGCGATTGGAGTCAGGACGTTAAAGAGGAGCAAGAAAAGATGAAGTGCCCATTCTGCGGGAATGTGGAGGATAAGGTAATCGATTCGCGAATATCGACGGAAGGCGATACGATAAGGCGGCGAAGGGAATGCCTTAAATGCCAGAAGAGATTTACCACTTACGAGCGGCTTGAGGAAATTCCTCTTATGGTGATTAAAAAGGATGGGCGACGTGAGCCCTTCGATAGAAAAAAGCTGCTCGCAGGAATTTTAAAGGCGTGCGAAAAACGCCCCATTCCGATGGAGAAGATAGAGGCGATGGTCGATGATGTTGAAAGGACGCTCCAGAGGAATTACGAAAAGGAAGTCTCATCGACGAGTATCGGCGAGTTGGTAATGAAGCAGTTGCATAATTTGGACGAAGTCGCGTATGTCAGGTTTGCGTCGGTCTATAGGCAGTTTAAAGATATAAATCAATTTATGAGCGAGCTTTCAACGCTATTGAAAGAAGGCCGTAAGCCATAAGGGAATTATAGGTCTTGAAAGAAGCGTTATATTGGGAAAGCATAAATGGAAAAGTAAAATGTCATCTTTGTCCGCATGAATGCATAATCGCAAACGGCAAAGCAGGAATATGCGGCGTACGAAAACAGATAGACGGAAAACTATATTCATTAGTTTACGGTGAGACGACCTCAATCGCGTTAGACCCCATCGAGAAAAAACCGCTCCATCATTATCATCCCGGCGAATATATCCTTTCTTTAGGCACTAAAGGCTGTAATTTTAAATGTCCTTTCTGCCAAAATTGGACAATATCGCAGGGCATGGATGCGCCGACCGAAAAAGTTACTTCGGAATCGATAATTAAAAAAGCGAAAGAATACAAGTCTTTCGCAATAGCATACACTTATAACGAACCCTTTATTTGGTACGAGTTTGTGTTGGACACCGCGAAATTAGCAAAGAAGGAGGGCTTGGAGAACGTGCTCGTTACAAACGGCTATGTAAATCCAAAGCCTCTGGAGGAAATGCTTCCGTACATCGGCGCGATGAATATAGATTTAAAATCTATCGATGAGGAATTTTATAGAAAGATATGCGGGGGGAAGTTAGAGCCGGTGTTATACGTTATTGAAAGGTCGGCTAAAGCTTGCCATGTGGAACTTACTAATTTGATAATTCCCGGTTTGAACGATTCGGATGATAATTTTGTTCGGCTTGTCGACTGGATTTATGCACACGTAGGACCACAAGTGCCCCTTCATTTTTCCCGATATTTTCCATGTTATAAAATGACCAACCCAGTTACTCCGCTCGATACATTAGAGCGCGCCTATCAGATTGCCAAAAAGAGACTTAAATACGTCTACTTAGGAAACCTTCAAACTTAATTTTAAAAAAATCTCCTTGACAATAGCCTGGTTTTATGGTATCCTTTTACTACTTAATAAAGTTATAAATAAACTTCCACCGCCCATTAAGATGAACAAGCTAAAGCGTATTATTCTATATGCGCTAGTCGTGGTTACCTCCTTTTCAAGCGGCCTTATCTTTTCGTCCGAAGAAGCCCCGCTGGGCGCATATCCTAAGATTGAAGTCACCTCGCCCCTAATGTTTTCAATCACATACGAAACGAGCATCGATATAGAAGGCAAAGCTTCAGGCCTAAGGGAGATTACCTCTGTGGCGATTAAGGGCAAGGATTCCAAGCTCGAAGGCGGCCGATTCTATCTGGAAGGAATACCGCTTGAGCCAGGCGAGAACAGATTCCTAATATGGGCTACTGATTCCCAAGGAAAAAGGACAGCGCTCCTATATACCATTTACAGGCAAGAAGAGCCTGATATGGAGGAACTAGCGCAAGAAGAGGAAGTCAAGGAAGAGGATTTAGGCGAGGCATCTTCCATATCTGATAGTTTAACGCCAAACATATCAGCCGAAGGTTTTTCTCAGCCTAAGAATACCCCTAAGATATCCTCTGCCGCAGAGGTTAAGCCATCCAATGGATTTTTAACCGGGATTTGGCCTTCAAATAGGATAAAATCACTCTTCGCCGGAAGCTACATAAGTAATAACCCAACAAATACGAACACAGCTATTTTCGAGGGCGCATCCACCCGGATAACCCCCATAATCCCATACGATAATTCTACCTTACGCGTAGGCGATAACGTTACAACAGAGGTAACCTCCCTTGACCAAAATACCGCCCTTGATACCACACCTCCAACCGCGCCTGTTATCGAGGTAGGCGCGACCTCAAACTCCCTTAATTCGTTATCCACATCCTGGAGTTCAGAGGACCCTGAATCAGGCATCGTCGAATACCAATACGCGATAGGAACAACCGAAGGCGGAACAGACTTAGTCTACTGGACTGCCTATGGCAATAACACGCAAGCTTTCATATCGGATCTTAATTTAACCAAAGGCGAAGATTATTACCTCTCTGCAGTCGCCAAAAACGGCGCAGGACTAAAGAGCCCTGTTACGACTTCCCCTCCCATAAGGGCTGAAAAGGAACTCTACCTTAAGATAAATTATCCATATCAGAACGCCATCATAACAGAAAGGGAAGTCCAGATTAAAGGCGTTGCCGAAGGCATAAACCAGATAACTGTAAATGGCAAGCCCGTAGCCGTGAACCCCGACGGCACCTTTGAGGGTCCGACACTTGTCGCGCCGGGATACGCTACGAGGCGAGGGATCACCTCTTCAGACCCTAACTACATAATCATGCGTTTTCCCAAAGAGACCTCAATCACCGCCTCAGCCGGCGGCGAAGAAGATACGGTTTTATTTTATTATACCCAGTTCCCATTAAAAGCGAGACAAGAACAAGAAATTATAACTATAATGAAAGATATCGGCACCTTGACCGGGTCGATAATCAGTGAATACTGGAACTCTGATTCGCTTTCAATTGTGCCGTTTGCGGGATGGGCTGACGAATCAAAAAACGAGAGATATACGCGGACGTATAGTAACAGTCCCGAACGCAATTCGGTTGATTATTATCGGAGCTGGAGATATGACCCATCTCCATTATGGTATGGTATGGGCAAGATGCATTTCTATTTATATGATAGAGTATCTGGTAGAGATGTTATATTTCGCGAGGACTTTGTAACAGGCAAGAGTGATTGCTTTATTCATACGCCCCCTGCCGTGGAAGGGAAGATAAGACCCCTGGTCCTGATTCTTTTTGACTGTACTTTTTTAGAGCCTGATCCTTGGACAAAGGATCCACCTCCGTTTAATTTGGAATCGTATAAAGTTAACGGTCAACCGTTGAAAAGTTTATACGGCGACCCAGGTTATGCGATGTGGGGATATCCTCACGAAAAAAACGCTTATTATGTGGTACTGACGGATTATGAACCTGATAGTGATTTACAGCTTAAGGTTGAAGCTCCTTATTATCCCGAACGGATTAATCAACCGGAGGATATGCGCTCGATGTGGCAACAGTGGTTCATGTGCGATGGAATTGATGCATTAAGACTTGACATCGTCCGCGAAATCCCTTATGGCAGCGGCAACTATGTCCCAGTCAACACCATCCCCATATTCCAGCCGGATGACGGAAAAGGACGCGGCCCCTCTTTGGGTCTTGTGAATATGCCTTTCTTGAAATTAAAATTCAATCAGGAGCCCTCGGATTTGCAGATAAATACCTTACAGGCTAAATTAACGATAGCCAAAGAGACAAAAACCTACGACCTAACCGAGACCACTGCCGACTCCGGGATATTTACCAGTTCAGATAACTCCTTAACCCTGTCATTGCAAAACCCGAATACTGCGTCATTGCGAGGGAGCGTAGCGACCGAAGCAATCTCGG
>CAZXJX010000041.1:5171-8987 GCA_964641235.1 uncultured Planctomycetia bacterium | reverse complement strand
AACCCGATGCGCCTCATAAAATTTATGAAAAGAAGTCGCTAAATTCTGTAGATACAAAATTATCTTATACGGCTCAAGCTCCCGTACGCTTAAACTAACCGCAAGGGGGAATTGCCGCAGTTGTCTTAAAAGATGCAGCTCCTCCTTCGCTTTTAATAAATCTAAATCCGTTTCCGTCGCTACCCCTTTTGTCTTTTCGCCTTTAAACTCCGATATGCTGCAAATCCTTGCATGGGCATATTGGACATAGTATACGGGATTTTCCGGCGTTTGCTTCTTTGCCAATTCCAAATCGAAATCCAAATGCGCGCTGGCCTTTCTCATAAGAAAGAAAAACCTCGCTGCATCCTTACCGACCTCATCTAAGACTTCCCTTAAGGTTACGTATTCTCCGGCGCGCGTCGACATAGGGACCGGTTTTCCATTTTTGTATATCGTAGCGAGTTGTATAATTATTACGGAAAGACTGTCATCTTTATAACCTAACGCCCTAACCGCGGCTTTCATCCTGTTTATATACCCGTGATGGTCGGGCCCAAGGATATCTATGACTTTGCTGAAGCCTCGCTCGAATTTATCCTTATGATATGCCATATCAGGGGTAACATAAGTATATGCCCCATCGCTCTTCTTGACGACCCTGTCTTTGTCATCGCCGAAATCGGTGGACTTAAACCAGAGCGCGCCGTCCCGTTCATAAAGGAGGTTTTTATCTTGGAGCACCTTCAGTGTTTTTTCGATCTTCCCCGATTTAGACAGCAAACGTTGGCTATACCAACAATCGAACTTCACTGTGAAATCCGAAAGTTCCTTTTTTATCTCCTTTAGCAGATAATTTACTCCGTAGTCCGAAAAGAATTTTAAACTCTGCGCGCTTTCTTCGGCGTACTTATTTCCGTATTCCTTATGGATGTCAGCAGCTATATCTTTTATATAATCCCCTTTGTAACCATCCGAAGGAAATTCATAGCGCTTCCCTAATATCTCTTTGTACCTGGCATAAATAGATTTGCCTAATATCGATATTTGGACCCCTTCATCGTTTATATAATATTCGCGAGTAACTTTATAGCCGCAGAATTCCAATATATTAGCGAGCGAATCGCCGAATGCCGCCTGCCGAGCATGCGCAACGCTCAACGGGCCAGTTGGATTTGCGCTGACAAACTCCACCTGAGCGCTTTTGCCTTTCTCTAACTCACAGGAACCGAATCTATCTTTATCTTTTTTTATCTCATCTAAAATTTCACGAAGGCACTTTGCTGAAAAATGGAAATTTATAAATCCGTTCAGCGCCTCGATGCGTTCTATTCTACCTTTTAAATCTGAAGGGCCTAAATTATTTCTTATACAACTTGAAATCTCTTGCGCAATATCATTCGGATTTGCCTTCAGCGCTTTGGCTATTTTGAAAGGCAGATTTGAAGCTAAGTCGCCGTGGTCAGGGTCTTTCGGTATTTCCAAATATAAAGATGCCTCATCATAGAGCCCTTTAAATTTATCTATCCCCTTTAACGTTTTATTTATTAACTCTAAGATTAGTTCTTCTATCGTCTTCATATTGCGGTCAAAGCCAACTAAAAGGCCACCCGCTTAAAATGCGGATGGCCTAAAGTAATTATCTTCTTCGGTAGTGCATCTAATCGAATTTAATTTGGGGCACATCGCCCCACAAGCCTTCTAGATCGTAAAACCTTCGGGTTTCCGGCTCAAAGAGGTGCACTAAACAATCTCCATAATCCAATAAAACCCACTTGGCGTCCTTCTCGCCCTCCCTGTGCCAGAGATTTATTCCCTCTTCCTTCAATTTACTTTCTATCTCATCCGATATCGCTTTGATATGACGCGAGGTATTTGCGCTTACAATGATGAAATAATCACAAAAGGTTGAGGCTTTCCTCATATCCATCAATATGATTTCGTCGGCTTTCTTATCCTTCGCGATTTCCGCTATGAGGGCAGCCTTTGACTTCGAATTTATAACCTATCCCCCTTTTTTTTGATGTAATTATACGTTATCGGTATTAAGGCTTAAGTATCCTATATAGCCCCGTGCCGCAATCCGGGCACTTGCCTTTCATCGCAGGCCGACCATTCTTCATAGTCACCTTCTGGGCATCCTTCATCTCTTTCTTCTTTTTGCATTTAACACAATATGCGTCCATCATCCACCTCCTCTCAAAATTTTTTGTTACAACGTTTTAGTTTATCACATATAAAATTATTTTGTCAACCCCGAACCTTCTTTTTTCGAAGAAACACAACGCGGTAAGAAGGTACAAAGGTCAAGATATCGAGGGTTGCTCTTCGTGTATCTCGCCGACTATCTCCTCGGTCAAATCCTCCAATGCGACAAGCCCTAAGGTCCTTTTATTTTCGTCAACGACAATAGCTATATGGATGTGCATCCTTTGGAACTCCCTTAACAGTTCATTTACGCGCTTGGTCTTCTGAACAAAATAAGCGGGATGGACTAAATCCGGAATTATAATTAATCCCTTATTTTTCCAAATGTAAAGGAGGTCCCGTGCGAAAATTATCCCGACCATATTATCGATCGAGTCCTTGTAAACGGGAATCCTTGCATGGCCTTCCTCGACCAACAAATCCAATAACTCATCCGGCGTAGCATTAATATCGACGGCGACTATCTTCTCCTTAGGAACCATAACTTCGCTTACTAAAGTATCGCCGAACTCGAAAATCCGGTGGAGCATCTTGCGCTCCTCGTCTCCCAAAACTCCTTCCTCCTTGCCTAACTCTATCATCAACCGTATCTCTTCTTCGGTGATTAAGGGAGAACGCTGTTTTACCTCGCCGCCGAAAATCCTTATCATTAGGTTCGCCAATTTATTCAGGACCCGCGCAAGGGGATTTAAGATTATCAGCATAAAATTTACTGGATGAGCTATAATCAACGACAGCTTCTCGGAACGCTGGACCGCAAATATCTTGGGGATTATCTCGCCGAATATCAAAAGTATAACAGCGACGCAAATCGTCGCAAGCAACATTCCCAACTGCTCGCCATAAAAATAAATAAATATCGCAGCGCCGATAACCGATATCGCAGTGTTTACAAAATTATTTCCGACTAAAATTGAAGTTATTAATCTCTCCGGCCTTGAGACTAGGGCGTGAACTAATTTAGCGTTCTTCGTGCCCTTCGCCATTAGATGCCTCAATCGAATTTTGTTTAACGCTATTAAAGCGGTCTCGGACATTGAAAAAAAAGCGGAGAGCAAAAGCAAAACTCCCATAGCGATCAAAAGCGGTAAAAAATCTTTGAGCTTCTCTATTATAGCCATCGTTTCTTCTTAAGATAATACACCATACTGCCCGTAAAGATTGCGGTTAAAAATAAAATAACCCATAACCCGTGCTCATGTTGAGAAAACGGCAGGTGTTTTAAGTTCATGCCATAGATTCCGGGAATAATTACAAACGGCATCATTATCGTAGCGATAAGCGTTAAAACCTTCATTACCTCGTTAAGCCTATTGGAGACTATGGAAACATATGCTTCAAGAGCGCCTGTTATTATATCCCGTGAAGTCCCGACGATATCGTTTATCCTGACTAAATGGTCATAGATATTTCTAAAATATACGTAATTGGCCGGCTTTATGAGCTGAAAATCGCCTCTAGTAAGTATAGAGAAGGCATCGGCCTGCGGACCGATAGCCCGTCGCAGAAGCATAGTATCGTTCTTTAATTTATATATTTGCCTAAAAGTTTTGTTTGTCGGATCTTCGAACAATTCCGCTTCCATCTCATCTACGCGTTTATCGAATTTATCTACGATCGGATAATAGC
>CAZXJX010000041.1:0-5161 GCA_964641235.1 uncultured Planctomycetia bacterium | reverse complement strand
GTCAGACAATGACTCCAAAATAGAATATAGCAGAAAATCTCCGCCGCGAGAAATTATAGGCGAACCTTTATCGACCCTCTCCAAATTTAAAGTTATTGCATCCACGGGATCCGTGTGCACGGTTATAAGATAATTTTTTCCCAGACAGAAATCGATTTCGAATGGTTCTATCTTTTCTTCGTCAGAATTAAATTTTACTCCCTGCGTTATAAGAAAAAGATAGCTCCCAAAATCTTCGACTTTTGGTCTGGCATTTACCATTATGCAATCCTCCACCGTCAAAGGGTGAAGCTCAAAAACGTCCATCAATACTTCTATGTCCTCATCCTCCAAACCTTCCATATCAACCCATAAGAGCGAATTCTCGATAGAGAGCGCCTGACGGAATTCGTTTAATGGTATATCCTTGCGAACTTTGCCTTCAGCGGTATAAAAGTAGTTTCTCATCTCTTTATCACCTCGCTATTTACCCCGCACCAATTGTCAAAAGCAGGGCGTTTTCAATTGGTGCGGGGTTTATATAACCTCTTGGCGATTATATATTCCCTCACGGACTCGGGAACTAAATATCTGATGGATTTATTCTCTTTGATCTTCTTCCTTATCTGCGAAGATGAAATTTCAAGCGATGTAATCGTCACAACCTCGATCCCCTTCGGGACATTTGAGACATCGTAGCCGGGCCTGTTTGCCACTATGAACTGGGAGAGTTTAAATATTTCGTCCAATTCTTTCCAAGAGAAAAGCTCGCCTAAGGAATCGGCGCCTGTTATAAAGAATAATTTCGTATCCTCGCCGTATCTTTCTTTGAATTCTCTTAAAGTCTCGACAGAATAAGAAGTGGTTTTTGCATTTATCTCGAACGGCGAGACCTCGAAGCAGGGATTGCCTTTGGCTGCGAGCTCTGCCATTTTAAAACGATGATTCGCCTCAGCGATCTCCTCGTCTTTTTTATGCGGCGGTATGTAGGCAGGCACAAATATGACCTTATCTAAATTCAATTTCTCCTTAGCTTCCTCGGCTAATACTAAATGGCCTAAATGTATGGGATTAAATGTGCCGCCTAAAATTCCTATCCGCATCTTTCTATTGCCTTATCTGACCGTTTCCGAATATGATATATTTATAACTTGTAAGTTCTTCCACCGCGACAGGGCCGCGTGCGTGAAATTTATCTGTCGATATCCCTATCTCGGCCCCTAACCCAAATTCATATCCGTCGGTAAAACGAGTTGAAGCGTTCACGTAAACGCAGGCGGAATCCACTCTCCTGACGAACTCAACCGCGTTGTGATAATTTTCTGTCACTATCGAGTCCGAAAGTTTAGTGCCGTATTTATTTATATGTCCTATTGCCTCATCTATGCCTTTGACGACTTTTATAGAAAGGATAAGGTCAAGATATTCTGTGTGCCAATCTTTTTCGGTAGCGGCTTTTATTCCTTTTACTATCTTCCTCGTTGCAGGGCAACCTCTTATTTCAACGCCGGCCTCTTTATATTTCCTTGTCATGTTTGGAAGAAATCGAGCCGCAATATCCTTATCTACAAGCAAAGTCTCCATCGCATTGCACACGGAAGGGCGTTGGACCTTGGCGTTAAAACAAATCTTTTCCGCCATGTTCAAATCCGCCTCTTCGTCTACATATGTATGACAAACCCCCTTGTAATGTTTTAGCACGGGGATCCTCGAACGCCCAGCCACTTCCCGAATTAAACTTTCTCCGCCCCGAGGTATAATTAAGTCTACGTATTCATCCAAGGATAAAAGCAGATGAACTGCCTTTCTATCTGTAGTCTTAATCAGGTTAATTGCTCCTGTAGGAATCCCGCATCTTTTTGCGGCTTCGTTAAGGACGGAATGGATAGCGATATTTGAATTTATCGCTTCGCTACCTCCACGCAATATAACGCTATTGCCGGATTTGATGCATAGACCTATGCAATCGGAGGTAACGTTAGGACGCGATTCATAAATTACGCCGATGACACCTAGTGGGACCTTTATCTTTCCTATCCAAAGTCCGTTAGGCCTCGTCCACATCTTTATGATTTCGCCGATTGGGTCGTGAATCTTAGCGACCTCTCGCAAAGAATCCGCCATCGACTTAATACGTTTATCGTTTAATGTCAGTCTATCGATGAAAGCGGATTTTAATTTTTTTGTCTTGTATAAAAGGATGTCTTTCTTATTCGCCTTAAAGATATCCGCTTTGTGCGCCTCAAGGTTATCGGCCATCTTAAAAAGCGCTTTATCTTTAACGGCAGAGGAAGTACGTTCCATAAACCGCGACGCCTCTTTAGCATTCTTCGCAATAGTTACGATCTCTTTCTTTAGTTTGTCCATATTGCTAAATAATCACTAAGTTATCCCTGTGAATTACTTCGTCATAATATTTGTAACCTAACCTTGTCTCTATTTCCTGGGATTTAGCGCCCTTTATCTTCTTGACTTCATCCGATGAATAATTAACCAGGCCGCGCGCAAATTCTTTCTCCCTCTCATCCTTTATCGAGATTATATCTCCGGCTTCGAACTTCCCCTCGACTCCTATAATCCCCGAAGGAAGAAGGCTCTTGTCTTTTTCGGCCAATGCCTGTTTCGCCCCGGAATCTACCATGAGCCAACCCTTTGACCTCGTCGAAAACGCAATCCATCGCTTCCTCGCGGTCATCTTATTTAATTTTGGGATAAAAAGAGTACCGACCTTTTTCCCGTCGACAATCTTAATCAGGATGTCCTCCGTTTTGCCGTTTGCGATTATAAGCGGAGTGCCGGAATCCGTCACGACCTTTGATGCCCTTATCTTTGTAACCATGCCGCCTACGCTCTCTTCTTTATCTGTGCCGCGAGCCAATCTCTCGATATCCGTCGTTATCTCTTTCACGATATCTATTATTTCACCTTTACCATGATGCCTGCATAACCCGTCTACGTCCGAAAGTATAATAAGTAAATCTGCGCCTATAAGGTTAGTAACCAAGCTCGCCAACGTATCGTTATCGCCGAATTTTATCTCCTCAACGGAGACCGTATCGTTCTCATTTATTATGGGGACTGCCCCGTAATCTAAAATCGTAAGCAGGGTATTTTTCGCATTTAAGTATCTCTTTCTTTCTTCCAGATCTTCGCGTGTCAAAAGCACTTGCGCGACTATTTTTCCATGCGTCTTAAAATCCTCGCCATAGGCTTTCATAAGTTGGCTTTGACCTATCGCTGCGGCGGCCTGCAATTTCTGCAACGTTTTTGGGCGCGCCTTTAAACCCAGTAAATTCATCCCGGCCCCGATCGCCCCCGAACTTATCAATACAACTTTTATCCCCTTGTCCATCAGCGCGCAGACTTGACCGGCTATATTTTTGATGGCCTGCCTCTCGAGAGGATGCGTCCTCGAAGCAAGGACCGATGTCCCAACTTTAACGGCCACTAACTTAAGATTTGAAAGAAATTTATCCCTCATTTAATTTAGTCAATCTTTTCGAAACCGCATCTATTAATTCTTTTACGCCCATCCCGCTCTTTGCAGAAATTGGAAAAACTTCTTGTTTAACGTTCCTTTTAAATCTATTGAAATTATCTTGCGCGTGAGGCAAGTCCATTTTGTTGGCAGCGACTACTTGTATTTTCTTCTCAAGATGGCATCCGTAAAGTTTTAATTCATTATTTAGCGAGTGGTAATCTTCTATGGGGTCTCGCCCATCTACCCCCGCCATATCGATTAAATGAATCAAAATCTTGGTCCGTTCGATGTGGCGCAGAAATTTATCTCCCAGGCCCTTTCCTCGATGGGCGTCCTCGATCAAGCCGGGAATATCCGCCACCGTAAAAGAGCGTCCTCCTTTTGCATCCTCAACGATGCCGAGGACCGGCTCTCTCGTCGTAAAAGGATAGGGCGCTATTTTAGGCCTCGCCTTCGAAATCTTTGAGATAAGCGTCGATTTACCAGAATTCGGAAAACCGACTATACCGCAATCGGCAATGAGCTTTAATTCTAAAATTAAGTGCCTTTCTTCTCCTTGCAAGCCCTTAGTTGCCGGTTTCTTCGAAGCGTTGCCTCGTCCTCCTTCGCCGCCTTTAGCAACGATGGCCTCCTGATCGGCTTTAATTAAATCCACGACGATAGAACCTGAATTTAAATCTTTGACTATAGTTCCGGACGGGACCCCAATGATGCAATCGCCCCCGTTTTTTCCCTTTTTCTTATTTGAAGAGCCGTTAGCGCCCGAGGCTGCCTTGAAATGTTGCCTATATTGAAAATCTAAAAGGGTGTGAATATTTCCGTTTACTTTTATTACGACGTTGCCGCCCCTGCCTCCGGGACCACCGTCCGGGATTCCCCGACGCATATATTTATCCCGGTAGATACTCGAACAGCCGTCGCCGCCATCGCCTGCTCTGACCTGAATCTTCGCAGTATCGACGAACACCTTATGTTTTTGGCTCTTTTATTGTGGAAGGATACTAATTAATCTTGCCTTTGAAAAATCTACCACGCCGTCTACTAAAGCAAAGAGAGTATCGTCCTTTCCCTTGCCGACGTTTTGCCCCGGCTTATACGGTGTCCCTCGTTGCCTTACTATGATGCTGCCCGCTTTAACGGATTGCCCGCCGTAGCACTTGACGCCTAATCTCTTCGAATTGCTATCGCGCCCATTGCGAGTTGAACCCATACCTTTCTTATGCGCCATTTGATTACCTCCTCTGTAGTGTTCTCGGTTTCATTGACTGGTTCTAAACTTCTATCTCTTTAACTCTTAACCGAGTTAGTTGTTGACGATGGCCCCTTCGCCACCGCGAATCTTTTCTTCTTCTGTATTTGAAAGATAAGATCTTTTTGCCTTTAAAATCCGAAAGGATTTCACATACTACCTTCGCGTCCTTAACAAAAGGCCTGCCTACCGTTATCTCCTTATCATCGGAGATTAAAAGGACGTCCTTTATGGTAATTTCCTTTTTGGGGGCATCTAACCGCTCAACGGTTATCGTATCCCCCTTAAATACTTTATATTGTTTTCCGCCAGTTTGAATAATCGCGTACATAAATGCCTCCGTTTTTCGAGTGATTATACCTTAAATCGCGCGAAGTGTCAATAAATTATATATTCAATCCTTGAAATTTAAGTCTCGCTTGGCCTTTTTTATTACTCGCTTAAGGTATAAA
>CAZXJX010000040.1:0-9210 GCA_964641235.1 uncultured Planctomycetia bacterium | reverse complement strand
CGCTTGAGGTATAAAAATATGGCTGCGTCATAAACCGGCTCTGCGCGAGACGTTAAATTTCAAAATAACAAAATCGGAATTTTTAAAATTATGACAAAATGTAAAATTTTAACCGTATTTATCCTAATCACCTTTATCTCCGGCTGTGCGGTGGCGAGGAGATTGAAGATTGAGCCGCCGTCCTTAAGGGAAGCGAAGGTTACAGAAACTTTGGTTGAAATTAAACCGCCGTCCAAGACGTATCGCGTCGGAGAGAAATTTATATACCATATCCGATGGTTCGGAATCCCCGTCGGCGATGCCTTGATGTCTATCCCCGAAATCAGCGAGATGAACGGCCGAAAGGCCTATCATTTAAAGGCAGAAGTAGAATCGAGCAAGTGGTTTTCGATGGTCTTCAAACTCAAGGATAGGTTAGATTCCTATGTAGATGTTGAAGGGCTATATCCTTTGAAGTTTGAGAGGTTTCAGAGAGAGGGCGGATATAAGGCCGAGGAGATTATGGAATATGACCACCTAACTCGTACCGCAACATATAAATCCCTCATAAATAATTCTGTCAAGACAATGGAGATACCTACTGGTGTTCAGGATATGTTAAGCTGCATATATTGGGTGCGTTTGCAGGAGGCAAAACCGGGAACTTCTATATTCGTAGACGTCAATGCTGACGAGAAGAATTGGAAGTTAGAAGTCAAGGTTATGGGCAGCGAACGAATTGAGATGTTAAACCTCGGCGTCTTCGACGCATTTTTGGTTGAGCCGATAGCGCAGTTTAGAGGGGCTATATTAAGGAAGGGCAAGATGTGGGTATGGGTCTCTGCCGATGAGCGGCGAATTCCGCTTATTTTAAAAGCTGAGACCCCCTTCGGGCCCATCGTCACTTATTTACATGAGATGCAATAAACTAAATTGACCCCGCACCTTAAAAATATTCAAGTTTTTAAAAGATGCTTCATTTGGGATGAATAATACAAAGGTGCGGGGTTGACATAACTTGCCAATGGTGGTAAACTTTTTTAAGATAAAGGGATAATTTTAGCATGGTATTTCTAGTTACGGGCGCAGCCGGCTTTATAGGTTCTAACGTCGCATTAAAATTGCAAGAGATAGGCAAGGTCTTTGGAGTCGATAACCTTCTCTGCGGGGCAAAAGAAAATCTCGACGGATTTAAAGGGGAATTTATATCCGAGGACATAAGGAATTGCGATTATTCTAAAACAGCAAAGAAGGTCGAGGCGATATTTCATCAAGCTGCCATTACGGATACGACTGTAGCCGATAAGGCGCTTATGGATTCAGTCAACGTAGAGGCCTTCAAGCGTATATTGACATATGCAAAAAAGGTAGCTTGTAAGAAAGTCGTTTATGCCTCAAGCGCAGCCGTCTACGGCAAGGGAAAAGTCCCTATGAGAGAGGACCAAACGCCGTCCCCGGCGAATATTTACGGCGAAAGCAAAGTAAAGATGGAGATGGTGGCGAAGGAATTTCTAAAAGAGAATCCCGATTTCTCAGTCGTGGGTTTGCGTTATTTCAATGTATATGGGCCGAGGGAAATTCATAAAAAGAAAGCAGCGAGCATGGTATATCAACTATACCTTCAAATCGCGCAGAATAAAAATCCCAGGATATTTAAATGGGGAGGACAGTTCAGGGACTTCATATGCGTAAAAGATGTAGTCGATGCAAACCTAAAAGCGTTTAAATACGGCAAGAGCGGCGTTTTCAACGTCGGCACGGGAAAACCCAATACATTCAATAAGTTGATAGAGACATTAAACGACGCGTTGGGTAAAGACTTGAAGCCCGAATATTTTGACAACCCATACGGTTTTTATCAGGATGAAACGCAAGCCGATACGAATTTAAGTTCATCGGAACTTAAATTTCATACGAAATACGATTTAAAAGGCGGAGTTCGGGATTACGTAAAAGAACTTCAAAAAGGCCGAAGGCAAGTCGGATGTTAAAGCCAAATGGTATAAGCAGGATAAATAAAATTATTTCTAAGTTCAAGGATTCGAAAATACTAGTAATAGGCGACCTTGTGCTTGATGAGTTTTTGTGGGGTGATTCATCGAGGATTTCTCCGGAGGCACCTGTGCCGGTAGTCTTGATTCAAGCGCAGTCGTTTATGCCGGGCGGCGCTGCAAATGTCGCGAATAATATTTCTTCATTAGGGGCGAAAGCGTTTCTAGTCGGCGTAGTCGGCAAGGACGAACGCGGTCGGCAATTGGAGAACTTGCTTAAAGGAAAAAATG
Source organism: uncultured Planctomycetia bacterium (assembly GCA_964641235.1). Classification (GTDB taxonomy): domain Bacteria; phylum Omnitrophota; class Gorgyraeia; order Pluralincolimonadales; family CAZUZR01; genus CAZXJX01. The sequence goes on along the minus strand of CAZXJX010000040.1, from coordinate 6,949 downwards.
TAGACATAGAAGGGATTATTTCAGATGGGACTAGGCCGACGACTTTAAAGACCAGGGTGGTGGCGCGACACCAGCAGGTTGTCCGGATAGACCGCGAGAATGCCTCGCCTCTAAGCGACGGGGTAAATAAAGAGCTGGTCGATTACGTAAAAGAAAAGATAGACGAGATAGACGGAATTATAATCGAGGATTACGGCAAAGGCGTCATAACGCCTAAGCTTTTAAAAGAGATAGTCCCGTTGGCGAAAAGACATAATAAGATAATAACCGTTGACCCTAAAGAGGAGCATTTCTCGTATTATAAGGGGGTAACTGCGATAACGCCGAACCGTAAGGAAGCGGAATCGGCGGCGGGGATTAAATCTAAGGATGAGGAGTCGTTAAATAAAGTAGGCAAAATTTTAGTCGAGAAATACGGATTGAAAGTAGCGTTAATTACATTGGGAGAATATGGGATGCGGTTATTTGAGCGGGGGAATAAGATTATTCATATCCCTACGGTGGCTCAAGAGGTTTTTGATGTGTCGGGCGCAGGTGACACTGCAATAGCTGCGTTCACGTTAGCGTTGGCTGCGGGAGCTAAGACGATCGAGGCAGCGCATATATCGAACTTCGCGGCGGGCATAGTCGTCGGAAAAGTCGGGGTTGCGACGACATCACAGTCCGAATTAAAAGCCCGCATCAGAGATCACCGCTGGCAGGCGTAAATGGATGCGATAGGAATTATACCGGCTAGATATCATTCGACGAGATTTGAAGGCAAGGTATTAAAGGATTTGCTCGGTAAATCCGTTATCCAACGCGTTTGGGATAATGCAAAGCGCGCAAGCACTCTGGAAGATTTGATAGTGGCGACCGACGATGAGAGGATAGAAGCCGAAGTGCTGCGCTTCGGAGGAAAAGCCATATTGACCTCAAAGGAACATAGGTCGGGCACAGATAGATTGAGGGAAATTGCAAATCCGATAGATGTTAAGGTGGTAGTAAACATCCAGGCGGATGAGCCGCTTTTGCACCCATCGATGATAGATGATATAGTAAGGCCGTTATTAGAGGATAAAGGCATCGATATGGCCACGCTCAAGAAACTTATAACGGATCCGGAAGAACTTACGAACCCAAACGTGGTAAAGGTAGTCACCGACAAAAATGATTATGCGTTATATTTTTCGCGGTCGCTTATACCCTCTCCGCGCGTTAAAAAGGACGCGCAGTTTTACAAACATATCGGGCTGTATGCAGTTACAAAAGATTTCCTTTTCACATTTACAAATCTTCCCGTATCTAACCTTGAAGAAATCGAGGGGCTTGAACAGCTCAGGGCTTTGGAAAACGGTTATAGGATAAAAGTCGTTGAGACACAATTCGATACAATAGGGATAGATACGCCGGAGGATTTAGAGCGAGCTAAGCAAGCATTGAAGTCGAGGGAAAAATGCCAAAGTACATCTTCATAACGGGTGGAGTCGTATCGAGCTTAGGCAAAGGGATCGCCTGCGCCTCTATCGGAAAACTTCTCGAATCCAAAGGGCTTAAAATTACCATACAAAAACTGGATCCGTATATAAATGTTGACCCGGGCACGATGAATCCGTATCAGCACGGCGAAGTTTACGTAACCGATGACGGCGCCGAGACCGATTTGGATTTAGGCCACTACGAGAGGTTTACTTCCGTCGTGACGGGGAAAGAGAATAATGTGACGACCGGAAAGATATATTATTCGGTGATCACTAAGGAAAGACGCGGCGATTATTTGGGAGGGACGGTTCAAGTCGTTCCGCATATCACCAATGAGATTAAGGAATCAATACGAGGCGTCGCGAGGGGCAAAGGCTTGGATGTAGTCATTTGCGAAATTGGCGGGACAGTGGGCGATATAGAATCGCTTCCCTTTTTAGAGGCAATAAGACAGATGAAGCTGGAGAAGGGCAAGGGCAACGTTATGAATATTCATTTGACTTTGGTCCCATACATAAAAGCTGCGGGAGAATTGAAGACCAAACCTACCCAGCATTCAGTAGGGAAATTACGCGAGATAGGAATTCAGCCGGATATATTGCTTTGCAGGACTGAAAAAGCCCTTTCTAAAAAATTGAAGGAGAAGATAGCGTTATTCTGCAACGTCGATGAGGATGCGGTATTCGAGGCGAAAGATGTCAGGGATATCTATGAAGTTCCGCTTATGTTTAAGGAACAGGGCTTGGATAAGTTCATCGTTAAAATGTTAGGTTTGAGATGCCGCGATAGAGATTTGAAGAACTGGAAAGAAAAGGTAATAAGGCCGGCTCTTTATCCTACGAAATATACGAAGATTGCCGTGGTAGGCAAGTATATAGAATTACAGGATGCGTATAAATCCATTTATGAAGCGCTTCGCCACGGAGGGATTGCGAATGACGCTAAGGTCGAGATTAAAAGAGTGGAGTCGGAAAATATAGAAAAACATGGGCCTGAAAAATACTTAAAGGATGTTAACGGACTTTTAGTCCCGGGCGGTTTTGGAGGTAGAGGGATTGAAGGGAAGGTTAAGGCGATAAGGTATGTGCGCGAAAACGGCATTCCGTTTTTCGGGATTTGTCTCGGAATGCAATGCGCCACGATAGAGTTTGCCAGGAACGTATGCGGTTTGGAAAAGGCGAATTCGACTGAGTTCGATAAGAACGCCGCCAATCCCGTCATAAGTTTGCTTGAGGAACAGAGGAAAGTTACGCAAATGGGCGGGACGATGCGCCTGGGCAAATCCCCATGCAGGATAAAGAAAGGGACGAAGACATACGAGGCATATAAAAAGGAAATGATTTATGAGAGGCACCGTCATAGATACGAGTTCAACAATAAATATCAGGATATTATGGCAAAAGACGGATTCACCGTAAGCGGAATTCATCCGAAAGCGAAATTAGTCGAATTAATCGAAATACAAAATCACCCGTGGTTCATCGGCTGTCAATTCCACCCCGAATTTAAATCCAAACCCGATAATTGTCATCCTTTATTCAGGGAATTTATCCGTTCCTCGTTGGACTACGGGGCAAAAAGGAACAAGTCTTAAATGAGCGTGGTCGTATCGGCAGGGAAAATAAAAATGGGCGGCGAAAATCCGTTGGTTCTGATTGCGGGACCTTGCGTAATAGAAAGCGAGTCTTCGGCGCTGCGCCACGCTAAAGCGATAAAGGCCGTCGCAGAACGTCTCGAGATCCCATATATTTATAAATCGAGTTATGATAAAGCAAACAGGACCTCCCTGGATTCTTATAGGGGCCCCGGATTGAAAAAAGGAATGAAAATTTTAAAGAGGGTCAAGGAGGAGACCGGCGTCCCGATATTAAGCGATGTCCATTGCAGGGAAGAATTAAATGAGGCGGCGAAGGTATTGGACGTTATTCAGATACCCGCATTTTTATCGCGCCAGACGGATTTTATAATCGCCGTCGCAAAAACCAAGAGAGTCGTGAATATAAAAAAGGGACAGTTCTTGGCGCCCTGGGATTTGAAATTCGCTATAGATAAGGTTGAATCCGCAGGCAATAAATCGATAATAATTACGGAACGGGGCACGAGTTTCGGTTATAATAACTTAGTAAGCGATATGCGAGCACTTGCGATTTTAAGCGAATTCGGTTATCCGGTTATATTCGATGCGACACATTCGACACAATTGCCGGGCGGTTTGGGCAAAGCTTCCGGCGGCGAGAGAAGATTTGTTCCCGTGCTTGCCCGCGCTGCGGTTGCAGCGGGTTGCGACGGATTATTCTTAGAAGTACACGAAGCGCCAGACCGCGCGTTGTGCGACGGCCCTAATATGATCGCGCTAAAAAATTTGGAAGAACTTTTAATCGTGGCGAAGGAAATTCATTCCGTCGTCAAAATTAGGGACACATCCCATTTTTAGGATGTGTCCCTTGGTGTAAAAGCTATGATAAAACGGGCAAAAGAAGTGCTAAGGATAGAAGCCGAGGCGATATCTTCGCTGATAAAACGGGTCGATAAAAATTTTGAGAAGGCGGTTAATTTAATCATCGTCTGCAAAGGCAAAGTTGTCGTCACCGGAATGGGAAAACCGGGGATTATCGGCGAGAAAATCTCCGCTACGCTTTCTTCAACCGGCACCCCAAGCCTTTCATTGCATCCAGGTGACGCGATTCACTGCGATTTAGGAAGGGTGACAAAAGACGATGTGGTTATCGCAATATCGAATTCAGGGGAGACCGAAGAAATATCAAGGTTGTTGCCGATGTTAAAGAAGATAGGCGCTAAGATAATCGCGATGACCGGAAATGCGAAATCAACTTTAGCGAAGTATAGCGATGTGATATTGGATGTCGGCGTGAAAAAGGAAGCCTGTCCTTTTGGGCTTGCCCCTACCGCTTCGACGACGGCGATGCTCGCGTTGGGAGACGCGTTGGCAATTGCGCTTTTGGAAAAGAGAGGCTTTAGGGTAGAGGATTTCGCATTTTATCATCCAGGCGGGACATTGGGCAAAAGGCTCATCTTAACCGTCGAAGACATAATGAGAAAGGGTAAAACGAATCCTGTCGTAAAGGAAGATATGAAGGTTAAGGACGTGCTTCTTAAGATAACAGGGGCTCGCGCAGGTTCGGCGAGCGTTGTGAATAAAAAAGGCATCCTGACAGGGATATTTACCGACGGCGATTTAAGGCGCCATTTAGAAGAAGATTCCAACTTGCCGAATAGAAAAGTAAAGGATGTTATGACAAAAAAGCCCGCCACTATTACCAAAGATATGCTCGCCGCAGATGCCTTCCGTATTTTACGGGAAAAGAAAATAGATGAACTCCCCGTCGTCGATGAGAAAGAAAGGCCCATAGGATTAGTTGACGTCCAGGATTTATTGAAGGCCGGCCTCGTATAAAATAAAGATGAATATAGAAGAGAAGGCAAAAAAGATTAAGCTGTTGATATTGGATGTCGATGGCGTGATGACAGACGGGCGGATTATTTACGATAATTTTGGAGACGAACTTAAAGTATTTGACGTTCAAGATGGATACGGCCTTGTCTTATGGCACAGGGCGGGCCTAAAATCGGCGATCGTAACTGCGAAGAAGACCAGGATAGTTACCAGGCGCGCAAAAGAATGCGGAATCATGAAGGTATTTCAAAATGCGCGCAATAAAGGTGCGGCTTACGAGAAAATTTTAAAAACCTTCAAAGTAACCGATGCCGAAGTCTGTTTTATGGGGGACGATTTGATTGACATTCCTATAATGAAACACGCGGGTTTGGCTGTCGCCGTCCCTTATAGCAGGGAAGAAGTCAAGTCGTTAGCGCATTATATTACCAAATCCCAAAACGGCCGCGGCGCAGTCAGGGAAGTCATCGAATTAATCTTAAAATCTCAAGATAAATTTTATCTACTATTGCCCGGTCAAGCCTACCGGCCGCCGCTACGATGACGTAACCGTCGTTTTTGTTTCCTTGACTTCGTAGATAGGGTTTGATATTATAGAATGTTGTGAAGCACAGGCTTAGGCGAAGGTATCTTTACTACCTTCTAAGAATTGCCAGTTTTATCTCGCTTATCTTCCCGATAAAAATTAATAAATTTTTAGGCAGGTGGGTGGGCGAGTGCGCCTATTTTGTTGCAACGAAGCATAAGGATAAGGCGTTAGAGAACCTTAGGTTTGCCTATGGCAATGAGAAATCCGAAGGCGAAATTAGGCAGATAGCCAGGGGGGTATTCAGGAATTTAGGGGAGAATTTCTTCGAGGTCTTATGCATACCAAAATTTACTCCCCGCAATATTGATAAATATATTAAGATAGACGGACTCGAAAGGGTTGAAAAGGTTCTTTCTCAAGGAAGGGGTTTTATCGTTTTAACGGGGCACTTCGGAAATTGGGAGTTGCTTGCCGGATACTTCGGATTGAAGGGTTATCCCGTAACCGTATTGGCACGGCACCTCAGATTCGAGAAGTTCGACAAATTCATAAATGCGCGGCGCAAGAAGATGAACGTAAACGTCGTAATGCGAGATGAATCGGCAAAAGTAATTTTAAAAATATTAAAAGAAGGAAAGCCGGTCGCCATGTTGCCCGATCAAGATATCGATTCCATAGAGGGCGTGTTTGTAGATTTTTTTGGACATCCGGCGTATACGCCGACTGCGCCGGTTGCGTTTGCGCTTGCGATGGCAGTGCCGATAATTCCGATGTTCATCGTTCGCGAAAGGCTATGGCACAAAATTTACGTCGAGGAACCATTAGAATTAGAGATCACCGGCAATAGGGATTCGGATATAAAAATAAATACCGAGAAATGGTCGAAGGTAGTGGAGTCATATATAAGAAGATATCCGTCGCAGTGGGTATGGATGCATAATAGGTGGAAGACGCAAGGTCGTTTATAGTTGATGGGTTATAGTGTATAGCCATAAACCACACACCATAAACTATAAACTAAAGGGATGCCATTTTGATATGATGAATAAAATAGCTTTAATACTGGTGCTTGCGCTGCTCTTTTATGGATGTGCGAGAAAAGAGGCGGAGCAGCCGTCCGAAGATATGGTTACGATGGAAGGCGAGCAGAAGATAATGTCGTTTTCGCTTGCCGGCTATGAAGAAGGCGGCAAGAAGAAATGGGAAGTCGAAGGCAAGTCCGCGGATATTATGTCCGACGTCGTAAATTTGACGGACGTCACCGCTAAGGCATACGGCCAGGAGGCGGACGTGACCCTCGTGGCGGACAAAGGCATTTTTAATAGAACCTCTAATGACGTTCATCTCGAATCGAATGTGGTAGCGACATCCTCCGAAGGCACAAAAATGAAAACCGAAGCTTTAGATTGGAAGAATACCGAGGAAAGAGTTATCACTGACAGATTCGTTGAGGTAACGCGCGAGGATATGCAGACTACCTCAATCGGCGCCGAGGCGCATCCGAATTTAAAAGAGGTTGAATTTAAGAAGGACGTCAAAGTGAC
>CAZXJX010000039.1:0-9220 GCA_964641235.1 uncultured Planctomycetia bacterium | reverse complement strand
AACCACAAGATTGACACAAGATTTACACAGAAAAATTTAATCTCGTGATAATCTGGTGGAATCTCGTGGTTATAATATTTTCTTGATAGTTTTTTAAGGTTTAATGTGTTAAAGCAGCGGAGCTTAAATTTAGCTCCGCTTGGCTTTTATGGAATAATATAAATATGAGCAAAGAGCGGATAATTATAAACGGCGCGCGTGTCCATAACCTTAAAAACATAAATTTAAAACTGCCCCGAGGTGCGCTTATAGTTTTTACCGGGATATCCGGTTCAGGCAAATCATCGCTTGCATTCGATACCATTTATGCCGAAGGGCAAAGAAGATATGTCGAAAGCCTATCCGCATACGCTCGCCAATTCCTCGAACAATTACAAAAGCCGGATTGCGATTATATTGAAGGTATGTCGCCTGCTATTTCTATTGAGCAGAGGACAGCCGGTTCGAATCCGCGTTCCACCGTTGGGACGACGACAGAAATATACGATTATTTAAGAGTGCTTTTCGCGCGAGTAGCCGTTGCACATTGTTACGAATGTGGAAAGAAGATTACGCGCCAGACATCTCAGGAGATAGTCAATAGAATCCTTGCGTTTCCGGAGGGAGAAAATATTTTAATTTTAGCCCCTAAGGTTAGAGGAAGAAAGGGAGAATATAAGGATATATTCAGACAGGTGCAACGCGATGGTTTTACGAGGGCACGCGTCGACGGGAAATTAGTTGAGTTGGATAAGGCGATAAAATTAGACAAGGACAAAAAGCATACGATTGAAGTCGTAGTCGATAGGCTCAGCATCCGCCCAGACATTCGCAGGAGATTAGCGGATTCGGTCGAAACGGCGCTGAAAGCAGGCAACGGCATACTGGTCGTAAGCGGAAAGCCAGAACAATTATTCAGTGAATTATATGCCTGCGTTGAATGCGGGATTAGTTACGAAGAACCGTCCCCAAGGAACTTCTCTTTTAATTCGCCTTACGGGGCATGTCCGGCCTGTAACGGATTAGGCACAAAATTAGAGATAGACCCGGATTTGGTTATGCCCGATAAGACAAAACCGGTTATAGATGCAATTGAACCTTGGAGACGCGGGGGCCGTGGATATCTTCTCTATTATCGCGGCCTTTTAAGAGAAGTTGCGCGTTATTACGGATTTGATTTGGATACGCCCTTTGATAAACTGGATAAGAAGACGCGGGAGATTATTTTATACGGTTCGGAAACGGAAATTTGGGGCAGAAATTATGAAGGCGTGGTTCCCCACCTCGAGAGGTTATTCCGCGAGACCGAGTCCGAATACGTAAAAGAGGAAGTTAATAAATATATGTCTGTTTTGCCCTGCCCGAAATGTAACGGAACTCGGCTTAGGCCCGAATCGCTCGCATTTAAAATTCAAGAAAAATCCATTAACGACATAACGAAGATGTCGGTTAAAGAAGCGAAGGAATTTTTCAGAAATTTAAGTTTAAGCGAAAAGGAGATGTCGATAGCGCGCCAGTCGTTAAAAGAAATTTTATCGAGATTACAATTTATGATAGACGTAGGATTGGACTACTTAACGCTCGATAGGGCAAGCGGGACATTGTCGGGCGGCGAAGCGCAGCGTATTAGACTGGCTACGCAAATCGGGTCGGGTTTGGTCGGCGTTGTCTATATTTTGGATGAACCTTCTATCGGCCTTCATCAGCGCGACAATGCGAAGCTGCTCAAGTCTTTAAAGGCGCTTAGGGATTTAGGAAATACTTTGATTCTCGTTGAGCACGACGAGGCGACTATTAGGAGCGCAGATTACATCGTGGATTTAGGTCCCGGCGCAGGAAAATACGGCGGCGAAATAGTATATGCGGGACCTATAGACGGATTATTAAGATGCAAGGATTCGTCAACGGGGAAGTACTTAAAGGGGAAACTTACCATCGGACTACCGATTAAGAGAAGGCAGATTGACGGCAGAAAATATTTGGAAATTAAAGGAGCGCGAGAGCATAATTTAAAGGATATAGACGTAAAGATTCCATTAGGCGTTTTCGTCTGCATAACCGGCGTTTCAGGATCGGGTAAATCGACTTTAATCGACGAAATTTTATACAGGTCGCTCGCCCAGAAATTTTACAGGTCTAAGGAAAAACCGGGAAAACACGATAAAATTCTCGGCACCGAACACATAGATAAAGTAATTGTAATAGACCAATCTCCGATAGGCAGGACCCCTCGTTCTAATCCGGCAACATATACCGGCGTTTTTACTCCGATACGGGAGCTATTCAGCCAATTACCCGAAGCGAGGATGAGGGGATATAAACCGGGCAGATTCAGTTTCAACGTAAAAGGCGGGCGGTGCGAAGCCTGTCAGGGCGACGGCGTTATAAAAGTCGAAATGCATTTTCTTCCGGACGTATATGTTACCTGCGAAGTCTGCAAGGGCGCTCGGTTTAACCTTCAGACCCTCGAAGTAAAATATAAAGGCTGCTCCATAACCGACGTTTTAAATATGTCCGTTGAGGAGGCGCTCGAGGTATTCGAAAATATACCGAGGATAAGAGAAAAGTTAAAGACCTTAAACGACGTCGGTTTAGGGTACCTTGAACTCGGTCAATCCGCGACCACGCTTTCAGGCGGCGAGGCGCAAAGGGTTAAACTTTCAACTGAACTGTCAAAGCGTTCTACCGGCCGGACATTTTATATTTTAGACGAACCCACCACGGGGCTCCATTTCGCGGATATAGATAAGTTATTAAAGGTGCTTCATGCGCTGGTCGACCAAGGTAATACGGTTTTGGTCATAGAACATAATCTGGACGTCATAAAGACAGCCGATTATATAATAGACTTGGGCCCGGAAGGCGGCGATAGCGGAGGCAAAGTGGTTGCGGCGGGCACGCCCGAAAAGATTATAAACATCAATAAATCCTATACGGCGACCTACCTTAAGAAGGTCTTGAAGAAATAAGTTCTTCGTGATATAGTAAAAATACAATGCTGAGAAGTCCATTAATCTATATTTTTATTTCTCTCCTTTTGTTGCAATCTATAAGTTATGCGGCACGCACTCTTGAGGAAGAGGATTTTGTATTAGCGAAAAAGGCGTTTGAGGATGAATTCTATGATATATCCCAGGAGCAACTCGAACGTTTCTTGAGGAATTACCCGCAAAGCAAATATAAGGATGAAGCCCATCTGCTCTTAGGAAGGTGTTATTATCATCAGGCAAAATATGCTCAAGCGCTTAATGAGTTCGATTTGGTCTTGGCATCTTTGACTGCAAACAGGCTTTACGATGAAGCGACGTATTGGTCGGCGGAAGTCAATTTTAAGGGCGCGGATTTCAAACAAGCGATAAATCAATACCAGACTATAATCGAGAAATTTCCGGATTCTAAATACCTGACGTACGCTTATTATTCCAAAGGGTGGTGCTATTACGAGATGGGGGATTATAACTTGGCTATAGAGTCGTTCAATGACTTTATAAGTAAATATCCCAACGATAATTTAGTTGCCGAGGCAAAATTCAAGATAGGGGAGTCTAAATACAAATACAAAAGATTTGAGGAAGCGAAAGCTGAGCTTGAGAATTTTTTAAAAGCGTATCCTATCTCAAAGAAATCGCCGGATGTATATTTTTTGTTAGGGGAGGTAAACTATGCGTTAATGCGCTACGCCGCAGCGGCCGAGAATTATTCAAAAGGTTTGGAACTTAATCCGCAGGCGGTATGGGCGCCTTATGCCCAGTACGGTAAAGCATGGGCGTATTTTAAATCGAACAGATACAAGGAAGCGCAAGGCGCATTCTTGAATTTTCGCCGAGATTATCCTAACGAACCATTGAACGACTCCGTAATATTTGGCATCGGCCAATGTCAGACATTCTTGCGCGATTATGCCAATGCGATTTTAAGTTACGACGAGATTATCTTGAAATTTCAAAATTCGAATTACCTAGACGATGCCTTCTTATGGAAAGGCGATGGCCTATATAATCTGGGCAGGTATGAGGAAGCGGAAGCGGCATATAAAGACGCGATATCAAAATTCCCTAATTCTGATTTGTCGGATCAATTTCGGTATAATTTGGGTTGGAGTTACATTAGATTACGAAAATACGAGGAGGCGATTTCTTATTTTCGAGAGGCGGTTAAAGCGTCAGCGGATAGGGATCTAAAAGCAAGCGCCCTCTCAATGACCGCAGATACCTTCTTAGATTTAAAAGATTACAAGAACGCGAAGGAAGCATATGACGAGATTTTGGCGAATTATCGGGATTCCGTAATTTGCGATTATGCCCAATATCAATTGGGACTTACGTTGTTTAGGATGGGGAATTACGACGGAGCCATCCTTGCCTTTCAAAGCTTAATAGGAAATTTCCCCGATTCGAGGCTTAAAGAGCAGGCACAAGAGCAACTTGGTTTGTCGTATTTTCGAAAGGGCGATTATCGATTGGCATTGGAAGCATTTAGAAAAGTCGTCGCAAATTATCCCCACAGCAGTTTAACGCCGGAGGCATCTTTCCAGGTCGGCAATTCGCTGTTCAACCTCGGCAAATATGATGACGCTATCGCGGCATTTAATAAAGTGATGAAAGATTATCCTAATTCCGAATACGCGCGCCTTAGCATTTACGAAATGGGTTGGTGTTATTATCAATTGGGCAAAGAAAAAGAGGCGCTATCGCAGTTCGAGAACTATGTAGCGAAATATCCGAAATCGGAGATTACCGACGACGTGAAACTTTGGCTCGGTGAATATAATTTCAATAAAAAACAATATGCCAAAGCAAAAAATTGTTTCGATTCAGTACTTGCGGATTCCCCTAATAGCGAAGTGGCCGACGACGCCGACTATTGGCTGGCATTTATCTTATACAAAAGCGGCGACTTAGACGGAGCCATAAGACAATTCAAGCGCGTTATCGAAATATACCCTGATTCTCAATTGGCGATCGACAGCACGATCAAGATAGGAGATATCCTTGCGGAAAGCGGAAGGGAAGACGCCGCGATAAAGGAGTTAAAGATAATCATAGAAAGATACTCTAATACTCAATTCGAAAAAGTCGCGAATAAAAGGATAGGCGATATTCTAAAAGACAAGAAATTATATAATGCCGCCTTGGAGAGATATCGGCTTGCCATAACGGAAAGCCAGAGCGACTTCAATGCCGACACGCAATTTCTAATCGCCGGTTGTTACGAGGAATTAGGGGACATAGACCAGGCGTTGGCCGAGTATCTAAAAGTAAAATATCTATACCCAGAGATAATTTATTGGTCGGCGCGCGCTGAGTTGCGCGCCGCTTATCTCTTGGAAGGAAAGGAGCGCTGGGAGGAAGCGAAGAAAATTTATGAAGAGATGGCAAAGGCGGATTACGAAGAAGCCAAATATGCCAGGGAGAGGCTTGAGTGGATAACAAACCACGTCGTTATAAAATCAAAGGAGGTAAGGTAAAATGTTAGAGTGGCTTATCAAAGGCGGACCTGTTATGATTCCTATTTTATTATGCTCCGTCTTGGCTTTCGCTATCGCAATCGAAAGGTTTATATTTTTGCAGAAGGCCAGGATAGATACGAAGAAATTTATGGAGGATATTTCGACGTCATTAAAGAGAAATCGCATAATGGAGGCGATAGATATGTGCGAACAGACGCCGGGGCCCATCGCCAATATTTTGAAGGCGGGGATTTTAAAACATGACAGGACGCGCCAAGATATTAAGGAGGCGATAGAAGATGCGGGCTTGCATGAGATACCCCGATTAGAAAAAAATGTCGGGTTGCTTGCTACCATTGCGCACATAAGTCCGTTATTAGGGCTTCTCGGGACGGTGACGGGAATGGTGAGGGCATTTCAAATCGTCCAGGAGAAGGCAACCGCTTTAAATCCGGTAAGCCCTGGGGACTTGGCAGGCGGGATTTGGGAGGCGCTGATTACGACGGTTGCCGGCTTAATAGTTGCTATACCGACTTTAGCCGCGTATAATTATTTCGTAAGCCGGGTGAACAATTTTGTCCTTGAGATAGAAACGAGCGCGACAGACCTTATAAATATCTTATCTGAAAAGAGGGGTGAGTAAATGAGATTTAAACGCGGGCGTTTAAAGCTTGAAGTCGGCGAATACCTGGATATAGCGCCGTTGATAGACATCGTCTTTTTGCTTTTAATATTCTTTTTATTGACCTGGAATTTTTTAGCCCAGTCGCAGGCGGGGATAAAGGTTAATTTACCTAAGGCGGTCACCTCTGAAGCAGTGGCAGAGGAATCTCTTGTAATAAGCGTTACCGGCGAGAATCTGATTTATCTAAACGATAAGATAGTTACTATCAAAGAGCTTGCCTTGAAATTAGAGAGCTTGCCGAGAAAGAAATCGTTGTTGATAAAGGCCGATAAAAGAGCATCGCTCGGCAGGGTTGTGGAGGTATGGGATATATGCAGGAACGCGGGGATTTCGCAGGTGAATATAGCTACAACGCAAACCAAGGAATAGGCCGTCATATTTTCGGCCTTGCATTGGCAGCTTCGCTTATTTGGCATCTATTTTGGATATTCTCCGTGAAGATATTTTTAACCCCAAGCGTATTTACTAAGCCATCTTCCGACGTCACCTTTCTGGGGGCGATTTTGGATGAAAAGACGATTCTTGCGTATGAAAGTAAAAGATCAACCGAACTCGTCGGCAACATAGAAGTTAAGCGTCCGCCGTTGGTAGAAATCGCCGATAGCCTTACAACGCAGAATGCGGAATTAAATTATATTGAGAGGCCTGTAGTTCAAAGTAAATTCGATATGCTAAAAGAGAAAGAGGTAAAGCTGGCCGCAACGGGCGACCTTACCGGCATTAAGCAGATACCGCTTAATGCCTTTGACAAAGTCAGGATTTCTTACAAGGGATATCCGTTGCAGATCAAAGGCCCGGTTAAGTTTAGAGAGGTAGTATACAAACCTGACTTGCCGACTTATCTTAAATGGGATGAAGAGTTAGGCGTCGATCTCGATCGTCTCGGCGATTCCTTTGATATGGAATTGAAATTCTGGGTTTCTACGGAAGGTAAAGTAGATTTGGTTGAAAGAATTTCTTCGTCGGGCCATCCTACCATCGACCTCGTAGGAATAAGATATTTAAAGGGCTGGCAGTTTGCGCCGCTCGGAATCGGCGAAACCAAAGAAGCGCAGTGGGGAATTGTTAAACTGAATTTCAGCTTGAAAAAAGATTTAAAGTAAAATGATAAGGCTTGAGTTTTCATTAGCCGTAGCTTTATATCTATTTTTTACCACAATAGCATTGCTTTTGTATTGGATATTTTTTGAAAAGGTAAAGGATTTCAAGGACCGTTCTTCGCCGGATAGATACCTCTGGCAATGTTCCATATGCACCCATTTTTATATAGATAGCAAGCATGCCACGCTTTCAGTTTGCCCAAGATGTGGAAGTTATAACGAGAAGCAAAACGTGTCCTCTCAAGTAAAGAAACAGTAATGCAACGGAGTAAAATTCCTCTAAGGAAGAGAGGAATAGTAAGGGGAGAAACAACGTTTCTTCCCTTACAGTGGAGCTCGGTGGTTGATTCGTAAGCGTGAAGAGGTTGCAAACAATATAAAGGTTGAACTACTGAAAAGTATATCTCGGAGAAACCGAGAACACTACAGGGGGTGAAGGGATGATTACGCAAATCGGCATAACCGCCGGGGAGATTTGGCATTATTTGGACGAACACGGAGAAGTCAAACTTTCGCAATTGGTCTTCGGCATTGATAAACCGCGCGAAGTGATACTGATGAGTTTGGGCTGGTTAGCGAGAGAAGGACACGTTATCGTGGAAGGCGATAAAGATTATAAAGTATATCTGCGAAGATAGAATTGGAAGGGATTTAAGATATCGGACGCCTTGTATATTCCGAAAAATATCAAGTGGATATAGGGTTACATATATTTCCCACCTTAAAATACCGCCTTATATACGAGGCATTATTAAAGGGCGGTTTTTCAGCGCAGAATTTCGTCTCTCCACCTCCCGCCTCGGATGAAGATATCCTTTGGGTCCATACGAAAGAATATATAAATAAGCTAAAGGGCGGTACTCTTTCCGCCGAAGAGAAATTCACGATGGAAGTGCCTTATTCAAAGGCGCTTGTTGAAGCATCGTGGATATGCGTTGGCGGGACGGTTTTAGCTTCTCGAATTGCGCTTGAAGAGGGAGCAGGTCTTCATATAGGAGGCGGGTTTCATCACGCCTTTCCCGATCACGGCGAAGGATTTTGCGTATTAAACGATATCGCGGTTGCGATCAGGCGGCTTAAAAAAGACGGTGCGATAGCAAAAGCGTTGGTTATAGATTGCGATTTGCATCACGGAAACGGCACCGCATTTATCTTCGCTAACGATAAAGATGTTTTTACGTTCTCAATTCACCAGGAGCATAACTATCCCGCTATTAAGCCGCCGAGCAATTTAGATATCGGTCTGGAGTATGGCGCAGACGACGGTGAATATTTGGGTCAGTTGCAAAAACACATCCCTGAGAT
The DNA here is from genome assembly GCA_964641235.1 of uncultured Planctomycetia bacterium. Lineage (GTDB taxonomy): Bacteria > Omnitrophota > Gorgyraeia > Pluralincolimonadales > CAZUZR01 > CAZXJX01. The sequence goes on along the minus strand of CAZXJX010000039.1, from coordinate 702 downwards.
CATCAAAGAGTTCAAGCCCGACTTTATAATTTATGTCGCGGGCGCCGACCCTTACGAACATGACCAGCTGGGCGGATTGGCATTGACGATAAACGGATTAAAAGACCGCGATAAATTAATATTCGGCTTAGCGCGCGAGAAAAAGATACCGATAGCGTGCGTTTTGGCGGGTGGTTATGCGGTCGATGTTAAAGATACGGTGGGAATTCATACGAATACGATAAAAGTCGGCTTGGGTATAATTTGACAGACGGAGGATTGCTATGAATAACTTAATAATTTTTATTACCGCGAGTTCAAAGGAAGAGGCGAGGAAAATCGCCAACGGCTTAGTAAGCAAAAGGTTGGTCGCATGCGTAAATATCGTCTTGAATATTGAGTCCATCTTTACTTGGAAAGGAAAACTTGAAGTCGCAAAAGAAGTTCTGTTGATTGCCAAGACAAAGGCAGGGCTTTTTTCGAAGGTTGAAAAGGCGGTAAAGAAGTTACATTCTTACGAATGCCCTGAAGTCATCGCATTTCCAATCACGAAGGGAAATAAAGATTATTTGAAATGGGTAAAAGAGACGACCTTGTGAGCAATTACGATTCCAGGATCGGGGTTATACGTTATCTCGCGCGGTAATTATACAGGGTAACGTAAAATATTCTGTGTTAATTCAGATTGACAACCCCCCTTCTTTCTGCTATGTTAAGAAACAT
>CAZXJX010000038.1:4926-9283 GCA_964641235.1 uncultured Planctomycetia bacterium | reverse complement strand
GCGGCTACAACAGTTGTAGGAAATCCCCTTGCCACTTCGTAAGATATAGTCGGGCCGGATAACGCCCCCACAGGAACGGGCCCAAGCACATCGCAAATTACCTGCGACATCCTCATTAAGGTCGTGTTTTCGATGCCTTTTGAGGCGCTCAAAAAATATTTTCCGATTAAATCTAAACCTTTGAATCGCCCTACTACTTCTCGCATATGTTGCGATGGAACGGCAAGGACCAAAATACCAGTATCTTCAATTGCTTCGGACAAATCGGAAGTGATAAATAAATCTTCGGGGATTTTAACTCCCGGGAGAAATTTTACGTTCTCCCGCTTAGATTTTAGCACCTCAATATACTCAGGGAATATCCCAAAGAGTTTTACCATAACTCCTTTTTTATGAAGGAGTATCGCTAACGTCGTCCCCCAGCCGCCATCCCCTATTATAGCAACCTTTTTATGGTTTTTCATTGAAAGTATTATTTTAACGCAAGCGGCTTATTTAGTCAAATAAAATTAGGGACGCTACACTCAGGGACGCTTCATTTAAAGTGGAGTGTCCCCAAATGGAACGTCCCCTATTTTTTAAATGAGATTTTATTCTCTTCTCCGCGGACGAGCCTTCTTATATTAGGCAAGTGTTTGTAGACCATTATGGCGCAGATTAAGGAGGTGAAAATAACGTATGAGGCAGGATACGATAGAATTGAAAAGAACACCGGTATAGAAACTGCCGAACATACCGAAGCTAAGGAAACGTATCTCTTCCAAAGAAAAACCGCAACCCAGATAATGAGCCCCAGCATAAATATCTTTGGCGCAATCCCAATGAGAACACCGGCAGAAGTCGCCACCCCTTTGCCGCCTTTGAACTTTAAAAATACCGTCCAATTATGGCCTACTATAGCGGCAAAGCCCAATGTCATTCTGAAATTTTCCGGGTTCATCGAACCGCCAAAATGCAAAAATAGATTCGCAATTAAAGTTACACAGATGAGGCCTTTTGTTATATCTATAATAAGGACTAATGCCCCCGGTAACTTGCCCACTACGCGATAGACGTTTGTAGCGCCGACATTTCCGCTGCCGAATTGCCTTATATCTATTCCTCTTAAAACGTTACCGAATATATAACTTGTCGGTATCGAGCCGATCATATAACAGATAATTAATGAGATTATGATTAACATTTTGACATTTGATTTTTGATATTTGGATTTTTTCTGTGATTCTCGTTTAAGAGCCTCGCCCCACGAATGACATAATCAATAGCGGATAAAATAGTAAGCACAACCGCTGAAGTCCATATATAATTAGAATGCGGATATTGCAATAAAACGCTTATTATCGTCGCCATTTGAAAAAACGTCGTTACCTTGCCCAACGGGCTCGGCGAGATCTCAATTCCGCCCGACACCAGGAATATTACCATTGCGCCCAATAGAATTATAACGTCGCGGCTTACAACAATTATAGGCACCCATGGCGGCAACCTAAGGGAGGCGGGTAAACTATTCACTACGGACAAACTGATAAATGCGGTAATCAACAATAATTTATCTGCTAGAGGGTCTAAAAAAGTTCCGAGCGCTGTCCTTTGTTTCAACACGCGCGCCAAATAGCCGTCCATAGCGTCGCTTAAGACGGCTAGCCCAAAAATTCCCAAAGCAATAAATCTTAGGTAATCATGCTCCGGGCTGTAATAGACAATAGCCCAAATAAAAAACGGGACTAATAGTATCCTGAGGATTGAAATCTTATTCGCTAGATTCATTTCGGTCAACGGTCGTATATAAATTGAATTCTTTTGGGAGGCCAAATAATCAAGACTGCCTTACCGATTATATATGTCTTCGGGACGAAACCCCAATACCTGCTATCCCTGCTCAAGGCGGAATTATCGCCTAAGACAAAATAACTGTCTTTAGGAACCTGTATTGCTTTCCCTTTTTGAGGGTACTCTCCCTTGTTATAATAATAAATCGTCCTAAACGGCGGCGGATTCTCAATAGGTTTTCCGTTTATCAATATTTTTCCGTTTCTGATTTCGACGGATTCGCCCTCTGAGGCTATAAGCCTCTTAATAAAAACTTTATTCGGCGTATCCGGCGATTTAAAAACCACTATCTCTCCCCTTTGAGGCTGCCTGAATCCGGGCAGGCGAACGTTTATAAATGGGATCCGCGGCCCATAAATAAATTTCACTACGACTATCCTATCCCCCACCAATAAGGTAGGTATCATAGAGCCGGATGGAATTTTATATAATTCGAATGCAAAAACCTTTATCGCAAATGCCAATAAAAAAGCTACTAAAACAATTTCTGCGGTGTCTCGAAATACGGATTTTTTCTTTTCCATATTATTATAGTTTTCCTTTAAAGTTTTAAGACGGCCATAAATGCTTCTTGCGGGATCTCAACTTTGCCGAATTGCTTCATTCTCCTCTTTCCGGCTTTTTGCTTCTCCCACAGTTTCCTTTTCCTCGTTATGTCTCCCCCATAGCATTTCCCCGTGACGTTCTTTCCCATCGGCCTTACGTTCTCTCTCGCAATTATTCGTCCGCCTATCGCCGCTTGAATCGCAACCTCGAATAATTGCCTGGGTATAAGCTCATGCAATTTGCTTACGAGTTGATGACCTTTCGTTTGCGCCTTCTCTTTATGGACTATAAAAGATAGTGCATCACAAGGTGTCCCGTTTATTAAAATATCCAATTTCACCAAATCGCTCGGCGCATATCCCTTAAATTCATAGTCCAAAGAGCCGTATCCTCTCGTGATAGATTTTATTTTATCATAAAAATCGACGATTATCTCGGAAAGAGGAAATTCGTAAACCAGCATAGCCCTTTGAGGGTCCAGGTATTCCGTAGATTTATAGACTCCCCTTCTTTCCTGAGATAATTGCATTATGCTCCCCAGCGCATCGGTAGGAGTTATGATAAAAGCGCGGATATGCGGTTCTTCTATGTCTTCTATCTCTTGCGGAGAAGGTAGCTTACTCGGATTTTCTATTTCAACCTCTTCGCCGTTTCTCTTTTTCACTTTGTATACAACGCTCGGTGTCGTGCAGATAAGATTTAAATCGTATTCTCTTTCCAACCTCTCTTGGATAATCTCCATATGCAGAAGCCCCAAGAAACCGCACCTGAAACCGAAACCAAATGAGACGGAGGATTCAGGTTCGTAAATAAACGATGAATCGCTTAATTCCAACTTCTCCAGCGCTTCTCTTAAAAACGGAAAATCTTTCGCGTTGACGGGATAAAGTCCGCAATATACAAGCGGCCTTACTTTTTTATAACCCGGCAGAGGTTCTTTCGCGGGATTTTTTAAATCGGTAATCGTATCGCCGACGTGCACCTCTTTCGGTTGTTTTATGTTGCACGTCATATATCCGACTTCGCCGCAGGAGAGTTCGTCAGCTACAACGGCATGGGGTTTAAAAATGCCGACTTCTTCGACTTCGTAAACCCTGCCTGTTCCAATCATCTTAATCTTCATCCCGCGCCTTATTAAGCCGTTCTTTAATCTGACATATACCACAACCCCTTTAAATGTATCGAAAGCCGAATCGAATATTAATGCCTGCAAAGGATTATCCGTTTCGCCCTTTGGCGGCGGAATTAATTTTACTATCCTCCCTAAAATCTCATCGACCCCCGTTCCTTCTTTAGCGCTCGCGAAGACGGGCTCTATATCCTTCAGGTGCAATGTATCCTTAAGTTGCTGATGCGCCCTTTGGGGCTCGGCGTTTGTAAGGTCGATTTTATTTATTATGGGAATTATGACTAAATTATGTTCGCGCGCAAGATATAGATTAGCAACGGTCTGCGCCTCAACGCCTTGTGCTGCATCGACGACAAGAAGCGACCCTTCGCAGGCAGCTAAGGCCTTTGATACCTCATAAGTAAAATCTACGTGGCCCGGAGTATCGATTAAATTTAAGATATACTCTTTCCCGTCATCCGCCCTGTAATTTAACCTTACAGCTTTTGCCTTTATCGTAATGCCTCGCTCCCGTTCAAGGTCCATCTCGTCTAAGACCTGGTCCCTAAATTCCCGCGGCGAAATTGCACCCGTCTTAAGAAGTAACCTATCGGCCAGCGTGGATTTACCGTGATCAATATGAGCGATGATGCAGAAATTACGAATTCTCGATTTGTCTGACATTTAAAAGAATTAAATTTGTAACCACGAGATTTCACAGATTATCACAAGATTAAATTCTTCTGTGTAAATCTTGTGTTAATCTTGTGGTTTATATTTAGCTAATGTTTCAACCAGATTGTAAACTCGTTTTATAAGCGCCTTCGCTTCGTTTTCCGAATGCGCTTCCGAATAAACCCTTAATATCGGCTC
>CAZXJX010000038.1:0-4916 GCA_964641235.1 uncultured Planctomycetia bacterium | reverse complement strand
ACTCTGTGCCGGATGCCCTGATTAAAAGCCAACTTTCATCGTCAAATAAAAATTTCAAGCCGTCATAAGTTTTTATCTTGAATATTTTTTTGCGGAATATCTTCGCCGCATCTTTTCCTTTTAACTTAGAAAATAATTTCTCGATAATTTTCTCTCTTGCCTTAACCGGAATTTCAACGTCTTGTCTATGATACCTGAATTTCCCAAACCTCTTTTCCATATCGTTTATTATTTCCAATATCGGCTTCTTCTCCTGTTCCATCATCTCAACCAATAGCAGCCCCGTAAGTATCCCGTCCCGCTCGGGAATATAATTCTTTATGCCTATTCCGCCGGATTCCTCGCCGCCTACCAACACTTTTTCCCTCTGCATAAGCTTCGCTATGTGCTTGAACCCAACCGGCGTCTCAAAGAGTTTTAGATTATAATGCTGGGAAATTTTATTGAAAAGCATCGGGCCCGCTATATTCTTTACAAGCGCACCTCTCCAATGCCTGTTTTCTATGAAATGAATGGCGAGCAAAGACATTATCTCGCCCGGAGTGATAAATCTTCCTCCCGGAGCAAACGCTCCTACCCTGTCAGCATCGCCGTCTGTCACGAGGCCTATGTCATAATCGCCTTTTTTCATAATCGAAACCAACTCGGGTAAATTCTGAGGCAACGGCTCGGGCTTTACTCCGCCGAATGAAGGATTTGGTTCCGAATGAATCACGTCTATTTTAATTTTGGTGCCTTTAAGGACGCTGGCGTGATAGCCGTTTCCTGCCCCATGCATAGCGTCGGCGATTACCTTTAAATTTGAATTCTTTAAGAGGTCTAAGTCTAAATATTTTCTTACCGTATCGAGATATTTAGGTATCGGATTTATCATCTCTATCTTTTTCGTTTTTAAACCTTCTTCTAAAGACAGGGATTTAACCTTATTTTTAAATAGGAATTTTTCTACCTTTTGAGTAACCGAAGTATTAATCTTCAAGCCGCTAAAACGCGACGGATTATGGCTGGCTGTTATGATTAAGCCGGCGGTTAAACCCAGAAGGCGAATTGTAAAGCTCGTCGTAGGAGTCGGAGAAGGCCTATCGGAAAGGAAGGCTTTAATCCCGTTTCCCGCCAATACCTCGGCGACTGCCTGCGCAAATTTATCGGAAAGAAAACGAGTGTCGTATCCGATTATTATCCTCCTCTCTCCTTTAAATTGTCGATTAAAATAATCGGCGGCGGCCTGGGCTACGATTCGCAAATTCGCGAAAGTATAATCCTCGGCAATCACTCCTCTCCAGCCGTCCGTTCCGAATTTTATTTTCGGCGCACTATCTTTTTTCGTTTTCATCCTTTCCTTACCGACATCAGCGAATATATCTTTCCTATATCTTCCATCGTTATTATGCCTACCAAATGCCCTTCCTCTATTATCGGTATCGCTTTCAAATTAGATTCCTCCATCAGCTTATGAGCTTTGCTTAACAAATCTCGCGGCCCTGCCGACGGAAAATCTCTTCTCATTATTTCCCCGACTGTTTTATCCAGTCCGAATTGATGAATCGCCGAAATAATATCGGCCCTTGTAACGAAACCGATGATTACATCGCCTTCAAGGACCGGAAAATCTTCTTGATGGCTATGGAATATCAATTCTAATAATTTAGAAAGCTTAGTCTCGGGACTCACGGTTAAATATTGGTCCGGAAGAATATCCTTGACTTTAAATCTCTTTAGAGTTTCCATTATATCTACTTGCAACTCTTCCTGAGATGCGGCAATATATACGAAGATAGCGATTATAATCAACCAGAAATTAGAAGCCGCGATACCCCAAAATACAAAAAGCAGACTGAAGATATGCCCGAAATTAACCGCTATCTTCGTAGCTTTCTGAAAACCCATCCTTTGCGCTAAAAATGCCCGCAGCACCCTGCCTCCGTCCATCGGGAAAGCAGGCAAAAGATTAAAAATTCCGAGGATGATATTGAGCCAATATAATTGTGCGAATGTATGGAGCCAAGATTTTGTGAAAGGGTAAGGGTTTAAAAGAATTTCTGGTCCTAAAAGATAATATGCGGGATAAAATAAAAACGCCGCCAAAATAAAATTCAATAACGGCCCTGAGATTGCGATCTTGAACTCCTGAGAAGGTTTTTCCGGCATAGATTTCATCGTAGCGACACCGCCTATGGGAAGCAAAACAACACTGTCAACCCTTACGCCAAACCTCTTTGCCTGTAAAGCATGGCACAACTCATGCAAGGTAACACAAACAAAAACGCCTATGATAAGAACCACGCCTTTCAACCCGGCCATGAAGCCAAATAAAAGAGGCAACAACAAAAAGGTTATGTGTATCTCGATTGAAATTCCGAATATTTCAAAAAGTCTTATCGAACCTTTCATCAGATTGCCAAAGCCTCCGAAATCCTTTTTTCATCCGCTTTCTTTATAGGCCCTATCAACGCTAAATTCAAATGGGAATCCTTAAATACCCTGTTAGCGACGCGAGTTATGCCATCGGGAGTGACTTTTTCTATCTCATCGAGTATCTCCTGAGGAGTAGGAATCTTTTTCTCCGTTATCATATGGTCCCCCATCCATAACATATGGTCAAGGGTATCCTCTAACGCAAGCAGCAATTGCCCTCTATAAAATTCCTTCGCTCTGTTAAATTCGTCTGCGCTTACCGATTTTTCCTTTATCTTCTTTAATTCCTTAACTATCAATTCGACCGAATTTAATACCTTTTTATTATCTAACCCCGCGGAAATTACGAAGGCTCCGGTATCTTGAAATTTCTTAACCGACGTCCCTATTTCATAAACTAACCCTCGCCTCTCCCGCAATTCACGAAACAATCTGCTTGACATATTTCCGCCCAGAATTATATGGAGAAAATTCAGGGCATGCCTATCCGGGTCGGTCCGGCTAAATGCGTGGGTTCCCATAGAAAGATGGGTCTGTTCGGTCTCCTTAAAGAGAAGTTTAAATTTTGGCTTCTTCTGATTTTCCTCGGCTATTTCGAAAACCGATTTTTTGCCTGCGCGAATAGCCTTGAAATGTTTTTCGCAATAACGGAAAAAACTTCCGTATTCCATTTTTCATTCTTTTTCCCCAAAAGCCGCTATAACAATATTATTCGGATTGTAAAATTTTTCTTTGTAAGCCCTTAAATCCTTTTGTTTGATGCCGTTGACCGTCTCCACGGTGCCGGCGAGGAACTTTCCCAAAGGCTGGTTCGGCCAGAGAAGTTCCATCAATAACTCATGGACGTAATGCATCGGCAAATCCTTGTACATCTTAATCTCTTCGATAATAACCGCCCTTTCTTTTTCTATATCATCCAAGGCAAGCCGCGGATTTAATACCATATCGGATAATACGTCTAAAGCGACATCCATATCCCTGTCCAACACTTTAACTAAAAAACAGGTGTGCTCTTCCGTCGTGAAGCCGTTCATGGAACCGCCTCTTCCTTCTATGGCTTCCTTAATTTTTTCCGCCGACCTTTTGTTGCTGCCCTTAAACAAAAGATGCTCTAAAAAATGGGATATGCCTCCTTTTGATTGCGGCTCGTGGCGTCCGCCGGCATCTATCCAAATCCCGACGGACAGAGAATCTCTGTCAGGGACGTTTAAGCCCACGCATCGGGTTGCGTTATGTAACGTCAATAATTCATACATTCTTTTTTGTTCTCTCTAGGTAGGATTGAAGTATAAGTTGCGCGGCCATTGTATCTATAACCCGTCTGCGTTTTTTTCGGGATACATCGGAAGATATTAAAAATTTCTCGCTCTCTTTGGTCGATAATCGCTCATCGTAAGTCGCTATGGGAACATCTAACATAGAACTTAATGCTTCCACAAATTCAGCTACTTTTTGCGCGCTCTGGCCTTTAGTTCCATCCATATTAAGCGGCATACCTACCACTATCGAATCCGCTTTATATTCATCGACAAACCTTTTAACCCCGTTTATATCATCTTCTATATTTTTTCTAGTAATAACGCCGGCTCCTTGCGCCGTTATTCCTAAGGGGTCGCTCACCGCAACTCCTATTCGCTTCTCGCCGACATCTAAAGATATAACCCTCATCAAAGATATTTTTCGAACTTGCCTTCCCTTTTAAGCAGGCCAACCAAATTTTTAACATCCTGCGCTTTATCGCGCCTTGAGACTAACACACAATCTCCGTCGCGAACGATGACTAAATCCGAAACCCCGATTGTCCCAACGAGTCCTTTCTCAGAAACGACGACAGAATTCTTGGTGCCTATGCCTTTGTGGGTTCCGATTATTATATTTCCATCGCAATCGGCTTTTAAATGACGCGCCAGCGAATCCCAAGAGCCCAAATCGTCCCAATCGAATTTGCCTTCAACGGCAAAAATCCTCTTCTCTTTTTCCAGCACTCCATAGTCTATTGAAATCTCTTCGAGTTTCGGGTAGATGTTTTTCAGTCTATTGTAAAATCCGAAATGTCCGATGCTAGGGAATATCAAATGCAATCCTAGATATAATCGAGGCATATGTTCTCTAATTGCTTCTAAAATGCTCGACGCCTTCCATATAAAGATGCCGCTGTTCCAGTAATATCTCTTCTCTTTTAAAAATCTAACGGCGGTTTGAAAATTCGGCTTTTCAACAAATCCTTTTACCCTAAAAACTTTGGCCTTAAGCCCGGGCCCTTTAATCTTAAATTGTCCGCTCGTATCTATCCTTAAATAACCGTATCCGGTAGACGGAAACGTCGGCTTAACGCCGATTGTAACTAATCCGTTAGATCCGCGGGCTACCGCAATAGCCGTCTTGAGCGTTTCGACAAATCGTTCCTTTTTCCTTATCAAATGGTCGGACGGTAAAACTACCATTATGCCTGAGGGGTCTCTCTTTTTTATAATCATTGCCGCCAGTCCGCATGCCGCAGC
>CAZXJX010000037.1:0-9452 GCA_964641235.1 uncultured Planctomycetia bacterium | reverse complement strand
TCCTTTTTAAGAAAACTTCATAACCACGAGATTTCACAGACTATCACAAGATGACCCCGCGGGTGGTCATTGCGACTTCGTCATTGCGACCCTGAGCGAAGCGAAGGGGAAACAATCTTAGATTGCTTCGGCTTCGCCTCGCAATGACGTTGCTCGTGTAACTCTTGTGAAATCTTGTGGGTTATATTTTTATGCTTCATGACACCACTGTATTTTTCCCGCGAAGTTTCGCTTCGTCTAAGGCGGATTTCGCCTTCTTAATTAAATCTTCGGCCGTAACTCCATCGATGGGATTTTCGCTTACGCCGCCACTTACAGTCACAAACTTTCTGGGATATCCCTTTCCGCCAACTATGCCCAGCGCCTCTACTCGTTGTCGCAATGCTTCGGCCAACGAGCTGGCCTGTCTCTTATTCTTCTCAGGTAATGCTACCGCAAATTCATCTCCGCTTAACCTGCCGACCCTATCCACTTCCGTCACATTTGCTTCGATGATTTTGCTTATTTTTTTTATCATTTCTTCCGATAGTAACTCGCCATTCGTCTCATGATAGGCCCTAAAATCATCTATATTAAAAATTATAAATGCGCATGGCCGTTGATAAAGTATGGCGCGCTTTATCTCTTCCTCCAGGCGATTACGAATGAACTTCTCATTATACAAGCCGGTCAACTCATCTTTTATCTCCAATCTTTTCGCCTTATTCGTCAGAACTTCGTTTTCGACGGCGATAGCAACCTGCTTGGAAAATAATTTTAAAAGCTCGATCTCATCTTCTCTAAATTCGAAATCCGAAATATCGTTGCCAAAACATAGAAGCCCAATAACCTTAGCGTGTGCAACGATCGGCAATAAAATACAATTTTTTAGTCCAAACATATCAAAAAACTCATCCGAATCTTTACTCGGTTTCGAACGCCTGTCAAATGCTAATGGTTTTGTAGCTAAAGCCGCTTTACCGAGAAATCCAACTCCTACCCTCAATTCAGTTGTCTTTAAGGCTTCTTGTCTTAGGTTATAATTTGCATTCATGCTTAAGGCGTCTTTGTCTTCTATAAGCATCAAGAAAGCGGTGTTCTCCTCATTCAACTGCGCAATTTTCCCGATAATCAAATTTAAAATCTCATCCAACGGCGAACCTTGAGAGATAAAGTTTCCGATTTGCAGCAAACTGGACAAAACCAAAACTTTTTTACTTATCTCCATATTAATCTCTTTCGTCCGCTCGCCATAGGACTTCAACTCATCCATATTCTCCCTTATCCGCCGAGTTAGTATGTTCAGAGTAGCGCCTAACTCGCCAATCTCATCTTCACTTTTAACTTCTATCTCGCGGCTCAAATCGCCCCTTGCAATACCCTTAGCCTGAAGCGCAATATCGACGATTGGCGCCACAATATCTCTGGCGACTTTAAAGCCAAGCAGGGAAATTATGATTGTTATAACGATGACGAGAGATGTATCCCATATGGAATACATGGTTGGAAAAATATAATTTGTGGCGAGATAGACACAAATAGAAAGTGGAATTACTGACATAAGAACAAAAGCGATTAAAAACTTGTAACGAAGACCAGCGGGAACAAGCGACAGCTTCTTAAAAAAACCTGCCATTTAAATCATCTCCCTTCGTCTAGGTTCTTATCGAACCAAAGTCTTTTCATTAAAAAAGTATACACTTAACCAAATTATGTGTCAAACTTAATTTTATAATCTGTGTAATCAGAGATCTCCCGCTATATCTTTAAGAGACCTCAATAAATTCCCACGGCAAGGTTTCTTCTAACCTGCGCTCTCTCAATGCGTAATAATCCGCCTCGATACCTGCCTCCTTAAACGCTGCCATCCACGTGTCGAAATTAAAATGGTCGCTCCAGGCATCGAATTTACAGCCGTTTTTCCATGCGTTATAAATAGAGACGGATAGCCTCCTGTCTCCCCGTGTCAAAACTGCTTCAATATAACTCATTTCGGCGTCATGAAAACTGAATTTGACCCTTGAACCGACCGCCTTATGCCTTATATAATTTTGCCTTTTTCTAATCTCCCCTATCGACAACATAGCGACGCGCTCAAACTGCGTATGCGGCTTTGGGACAAAAACGGAGACGGAGGCATTTATATCGGCAGGCCTTCCGTTGATTTTTATCTTAATCTCGGAGACCTCCTTAGCCAAATTAACTATCGCGTCCAAATCGCTGTAATCCTCATGCGGCAGCCCAATCATAAAATATAATTTGACTCTTCGCCAGCCGTTTTTAAACGCTTGATAAATGCATTCCTTTAGCGCCTCAATGGATATATCCTTATTTATTATTCCCCTCATCTTCTGACTGCCGACCTCCGGAGCAAAAGTAAGCCCGGTGCGCCTGCCGCTGGCAATCTCTATCGGGAAGTTCTTAATTAAATCTTCGGCCCTAAGCGAAGGCAGTGAGATGCTTATGCCTTTCTCTTTGAAAACATCTTTTAAGGAAGAAACGATTTCCTTAATTCGCGAATGGTCTCCGGATGAAAGCGAAATAAGCGAGAACTCATCATGCCCCGTATTTTCATAAAGACTCTTTGCAAGTGAGATAAGCCTTTTAACGGAACGCTCTCTATTGGGCCGATAAATTACGCCCGCTTGGCAGAACCTGCATTTCCTGCGGCAACCTCGCATCACCTCCAATTGCATCCTATCATGAACTATTCCAACGTATGGAACTATCGGCTTAATCGGATAGGGCGTTTCGTCTAAGTTTAAAATGGACCGCTTTCTAACCTTGGAAGAAATGGACGGGACGTAAATTCCTTCTAAACCGGCGAGCCTCTGCAATAACCTAACTTTATCCGTATCGGTTTTTCTGTGTTCAATAAAAATGTCGACTATCTCTAAAATAACATCTTCTGCGTCTCCGATTACGAAACAATCAAAAAAATCCGCTATGGGCTCAGAGTTAAACGCACAGGGACCTCCGCCGATAATTAACGGGTGCGAATCTTTCCGCTGGCTCGAAAATATGGGTATGCCGCCCAAGTCAAGCATATTCAATACATTCGTATAACTTAATTCGTATTGAAGCGAAAATCCGACGATATCGAATTCCTTAAGCGGCCTCTTCGTCTCCAGCGTAAATAACGGAATCCCTTTCTGCCTCATAATATTTTCCATATCGTGCCAAGGCGCAAATGCGCGTTCGCAAGCCACCTCTTGCCTCTCGTTCAAAATAGAATAGAGGATCTTCAAGCCCAAATGGCTCATACCGACGTCATAGATATCCGGAAAACAGAGGGCTATCCTGCATTTAATATTTTCGTCGTCCTTTATAATGCTATTTATTTCTCCGCCGATATATCTGGCGGGTTTGCTGACGTTTAATAAAATATCGTCGTTTAGCATTAAAATACCTTTCGTTTGAATCTTATATTTTCTAAAATTCCGACTGAAACCAAAGCCGATATCAAAAAGGAGCCTCCGTAAGTCAGGAAAGGCAACGGAAGTCCCACGACCGGCATAAGCCCGCATACCATCCCGATATTTACTATTATATGCACTGAGAAAATTGTGACTATTCCGTATGCGAGGGATTTACCATACAGGTCGCTGGTGGTCTCTGCGATTAATATTCCCTTACTTATGAATTTATAATATAACCATAAAAGCAGCGCCCCTCCGACGAAACCCCATTCTTCGCCCACCACCGAAAATATAAAATCGGTATGCCGTTCCGGCAGGAAATTCAATTGATTTTGAGTTCCGCTTAACCACCCCTTTCCAAATAAACCTCCGGAACCTATCGCTATCTTCGATTGGATGATGGTATAGCCCGCGCCTAAAGGGTCTAAATTGGGATTTAAAAAAACTAAAAGCCTTGCCTTCTGATAATCCTTAAAAAACAACCAAACAAAAGGAATGCAAACAAGCCCTGCTGCCAAGACCCGTAGCATATGCTTAATGTTTGCGCCGGATACCAAAAGCATAACAAACAAAATCGGAATAAATATTAAAGCTGTCCCTAAGTCGGGTTCCTTGAATATCAATAACATCGCAGCCGCTGCCATAACCAACGGCACGAGGAGCATCTTTGGTTTAACTATGTTCTCTTTTACGTCGCCTAAATATTTTGCCAGCGCCAATACAAACGTAATCTTAGCGAACTCCGAAGGCTGAAAGGCAAATGAGCCGAACTCAAGCCACCTCCTTGCTCCGTATCTTACATCGCCTACAATCAAAACTAAAAGTAAAAGCAAAATATTTAAAGCGAAGAGATGGTATCCAAAATCTACTAACCTCTCATAACCGATCTTGAAAAATATAAAGGCGAGGAACGCGCCTGTGATAGCCCATTGTAATTGCCTTAACGGTAAATTTATATTTGAAAGGATAAATTTTTGATACGATGCGCTATATAAAAAGAATAGCCCCATCGTTAGGATTACAAGTATGATAAATATAAGTCCGTAATCAAATTCCCTTTTCATTTTAAAATATCGGTGTTATCCTTTATAAATTCTAAAATTTGTTTTGAAAGATCCGCGGCGATTACGCCGCCTTTTCCCCCGTGCTCAACCAACACCGCAAAAGCGATCCTTGGATTATCCGCAGGCGCATAACCTACAAACCAGGCGTGAGGCTCGCCTCGTGGATTTTGAGCCGTGCCGGTCTTAGCCGCAAGCTTGACGCCTTCTACCCTTGCCCTCTGACCGGTTCCCGTATCCGAATCAACGACTTGCCGCAAAGCCCCTTTTATTATCCTTATCTCGTCCTTCGGTATATTTATCGTCTTTATTTTGGGCGCGATAATTTCTGAATTGCCTAATTTTTTAATGAGGTGCGGGCGAGGAATATTTCCCTCCGTCGCAAAAATCGAAATCGCTTCAGCCATCTGTAAGGGCGTAACCGAAAGATAACCTTGTCCGATAGAATAATTAACGGTTTCCCCCTCATACCAATTTTCGTGCTTCGCTGTCTTTTTCCACCACACGGTAGGCACGAAGCCCTTGCCTTCACTTACTAAATCTATCCCCGTAGGTCGTCCCAGCCCAAATTTATGCGCATATTCAGCTAAAATATCCGGACCTAACTTTCGCCCTAAATTATAAAAATAGACATTGCACGAATGGATGAGCGCCTCCCGCAAATTCTGCGGCCCATGCCCGCCTTCCTTCCAGCAATCAAATTCGATATTCCCGACCAAAAATTTTCCTGTGCAATTAAATGTGGTATTTTCATTAATCTTTTTAGTGTTAAGCCCCGCCGCAGCAACTATTATTTTAAAAGTCGAGCCCGGCGGATACTGTCCGTTTATCGCTCTATTAATCATCGGACGTGAACTGGACTTCAAAAGGTCTGTTGCTACCTCGTTCTTGTTTGGGTCTATAAAAAGATTCGGGTCAAATGAAGGGCTCGACGACATCGCCAAAATTTCTCCGTTATTGGGATCCATAATTACTATTGCGCCCTTATCGCCGGATAAAAGTCCGGAGACGCGTGACTGCAATTTTGCATCTACGGTCAGCGTGATATCCCTGCCCTTCCTCGGCAGTTTAGTCCCCAATGTTTTTATGAGCCTGCCTACCGCGTCGACCTCAAGCTGCATTCCGCCGCCTTCTCCTTTTAGATACCTATCATAGATTCGCTCGGCGCCGGAACGCCCGACCAAATCCCTAAAGGTATAACCATAATCTCTAAGGCGCTCTAATTCTTCTCTATTGATGAGGCTTAAATATCCGATAATGTGCGAACCCCTTTCGTCATATCGGTACCATCTTAAGGACTTAGACTGAACTAAAATCCCCGGGATATCCTGCTTCATCTCCTCTAAAATAAATGCCTTTTCCTTATCTATATCTCTGGCTATCGTAACCGGAGCAAACGGTGCCTGATATTCTTTCTTTTCAATCGCTTCGATATTTTCTTTGGAGGTACCGAGCACTCTGGCTACGCGAGCGAATGTCTTACCCTCATCTCCTATCTCCTGCGGCAAGACAACCACATCAAATGATAGCCGATTTTCAACTAAGGGAAGGCCGTTTCTATCGTATATCGTCCCGCGCAAACCGTCGAGAGGGACAAGCCTTATATGATTCTTTTTAGATAATGCGTGATATAACGGCCATCTTATTATCTGTAGATAAAATAGGTCGAAGAAAAGGATGAGGAAAGAAATAGAAATAATCGTTGGATAAATTTTGCCTCTCATAGCTTATTTTATTCCGGACGGCCCCCTTCAAAGATCCTCTTCTTAAATATTATCTCTTTATATTCTATCTCTCTCGGCGGCAGAAGAAATTCCAATGCGATGAAAATAAGCGGCGCTAAAGTTGAAGTATATATCGCCGAAGGAACGGAAATGAACAATAATGCTTTATAGTACGGAAAGCCCAAAGAGGAAATCAGAAAATTATAAAGGATGGCTGAATATATAACTGTTATAACTGACAAGATTACCCGGGCTAACAGCAATTCCTTATATACCGCTTCTTTAAAAAGGCCCGCAAAGAAACCGACGGAGGTATAAATTATTAGGACGAACGGATGCATTCCGGAAATCGCCATTTTTAAAATTCCGCCGATTAAACCGCAAGCCGCCGCTTTTTCCTTCGTCGAATTAAGCCCTAAATATAAAACGCCGACCAATAAAAGTTCCGGCCCCACCCCAAATAATTTGATGTAACTGTAACTTGCGGCTTCAAAGACAGAAATGACAATGAGGGAAATAAAAATAGAGAGCCAACTCATTCTATCGCTAACCCCTCCTCTATTGCCGCCGGATTTGCCGCCGGTCCAATCAAAGCGAATTGATATAACCCGTTCGGCTCCATCTTCACATCCAAGACCTTGCCGACCAAAATCCCTTTTGGATAAATTCCGCTTAAGCCCGATGAAATGACCGAATCGTCGGCCTTTATATCCGCGTCTTTCGAAATGAATTTCATAATCGAGCGCCCGCGCGCGATTCCATAGATTAAACCGCTTACCCTGGTTCTCTCTGAAATTACGGCAACCCTTATCTCGGGGTCCGTAATTAAAGAAACTCTCGACGTCGACTTTCCCACCGCCGTGATTTTTCCGATGAGCGCGCCGTTAGCGAGAACTGCCATATCCTCATGCAACCCGTCGTTCGAACCTTTATCTATGACTAAACCTTCGGTCCAATTAGACGAGGTCCTGCCCACTACCCTGCAAACTATTGAGCGACTCGCTAATTTATCCTTTATCGCGAGGATTTC
Organism: uncultured Planctomycetia bacterium; assembly: GCA_964641235.1. Classification (GTDB taxonomy): domain Bacteria; phylum Omnitrophota; class Gorgyraeia; order Pluralincolimonadales; family CAZUZR01; genus CAZXJX01. The sequence continues at coordinate 2,239 of CAZXJX010000037.1, read as the reverse complement.
CTTTAACCTTTTATTCTCTGCCGATGCCTCATTGAAAGCGGCAAATTTCGACTTCAGTTCGGTCAACTCGCGCTTTAACCTTAAATTTTCGTTTGCGATGCTTTTAAAATGGAGAAGCTCGTAACCCGTCTTAAGGATATCTGAAACAATTTTGGCGGGAATTTCGATTAAGGAATATAACCCGAAGGTTGCGTTATTTGATGCGGATTTGAATACGGTAAAAAAAATTATGATTAGGAGAATTGCGATAACAAGGGATAACGGCTTGTTTTGAATTTTTTTCACATCGAATATTAAGATTCAGGGATCTTTGCAGCAGTCGTTACAGTTACTTTTTTAAGATATTTTATCTCGCTTAAGACCTTTCCCGTCCCTAATGCAACTGCGGTTATAGGGTCATCTGCGATATGAACCGGAAGGCCTGTCTGTTCAGATAGCAATTTGTCGAGCCCTCTTAATAATGCGCCGCCGCCGGCTAAGACGAGCCCGCGTTCTATCAAGTCGGCTGATAATTCAGGAGGGGTCCGCTCAAGGGTAATCCTCACCGCCTCAACTATCGCGGCGATCGGTTCGGCAAGCGCCTCTCTTACTTCTTCGGAAGATATGGTAACCGTCTTAGGCAGCCCCGCAACTAAATCTCGCCCGCGCACCTCCAACGTCAACTCTTCGTCCAATGGATAAGCGGAACCGATTTTTATCTTTATCTCCTCTGCGGTGCGCTCACCTATCATCAAATTATATGTCTTCTTAAGATGTTGAATTATCGCCTCGTCCATCTCGTCTCCGCCGATGCGTATGGACTTAGAGAATACTATATCGGCTAATGAAACCACCGCCATCTCTGTCGTGCCGCCGCCTATATCGATTATCATATTTCCTGCCGGCTCCTGAATCGGAAGCCCTACTCCGATAGCAGCGGCTATCGGCTCCTCAACCAAATAAACTTCCCGAGCGCCGGCGCGTTCTGCGGAATCCTTAACGGCCCGTTTTTCGACTTCGGTAATACCGGACGGAATTGCAATGACCATTCTGGGCCTGACTAAAACTCTCCTATTATGGACCTTCTTAATGAAATAACGAAGCATTGCCTCTGTTATTTCAAAATCGGCGATTACGCCGTCCTTCATCGGCCTGATTGCAACGATGGAGCCGGGGGTTCGGCCAAGCATCCGCTTTGCCTCCTCGCCTACGGCCAATACATTATTTGTCCCCTTTTGGATGGCAACTACGGATGGCTCGCAAAGGACGATGCCCTGGCCTTTTACATAAACTAAAGTGCTTGCAGTGCCCAAATCGATGCCCATATCATTGGAAAACATCCCGGAAACATTATTAAAAACTTTCCTTAAGACATCGAATCGCCTCTTCATTGGTATTCCTCCAGATATCTTAAAAGGATAACAAAACCCCGCTTAAAAGTCAACCGTAAATAATAGTTCTTCCCGCTCCGATATCTCCCGCACCGCTCGTTCGACCCAGCGTGTCTCACTCGCTCGGAGAATCTTCTCGCTCCTCCGACGTTACGTCGGAGACCATGCCCGCTCGAATCTTCTACGTGCGGATGCGATATCGGAGCGTCCAGAATTAAATTGTCTACTTTGAAATTTAATGTCTCGCGCAGAGCCGGTTTATGACGCAGCCATATATTTATACCTTAAGCGAGTAATAAAGAAAGGACACAAGCCTAGACTTAAATTTCAAAGTTGTTAATTTAAACAAGATTGCTTCGTCCTCCGACGTTACGTCGGAGTCCTCGCAATGACGTTATACTAAAAGCGATTGTAGATGCTTAGTAAATTCTGGATATGATTTTGCAACGCAATCTATATCATCGATGGCAGTCTCGCCCTTTGCAGCTAAGCCGGCAATTGCCATAGACATTGCGGTTCTGTGGTCGCCAAAACTTTGAGCCATTATGCCTTTTAAATCTTTCGAGCCCTCGATTATAATATTATCGCCCTCAATAGAAAACTTAGCGCCCATCTGATTAAGGTTTGTCGTCATAGAATTTATTCTGTCAGTCTCTTTGACTTTCAGCTCTTGCGCGCCTTTTATTATAGTTATGCCAGCTGCGTATGCCGCTGCAACCATAACTATAGGTAATTCATCTATCGTGCGCGGAATTAAATCGCCTTCGATCGTTACGCCATGCAAGTCGCTGCCTTCGACATAAATGTCGCCGATAGGCTCCGAATCAATTTCTCTTTTATTTTCAATCTTTACCTTCGCTCCCATCATC
>CAZXJX010000036.1:0-9635 GCA_964641235.1 uncultured Planctomycetia bacterium | reverse complement strand
GATGAGCAATAATTTGAAAATTATGATATAATACTACTATGATAAAAAGAATTAAAATATATAATCTGAAAGACAGGGACGATTCCCTAGCTTATTGGCTTTCGAAATCTCCAGGAAAACGCGTTGAAGCGGTTGAAATATTAAGAAAACGATTCAATGGAAGCGCAAAAAGATTTCAAAGAACTATTAAAGTTATTCAACAAACATAAAGTTGAATATGTAATTGTCGGCGCCTATGCTTTAGCCTTCTACGGTTGCCCACGATATACCGGCGATTTAGATATCTTGGTCAAAGCAGACCTAAATAATGCAAAAAAAATACTTAAGGCAATAAGGGAATTTGGATTCGGGTCATTAAAGCTGACCATCAAAGATTTTTCTTCCGAAAAGAAAGTTATACAATTGGGCATGCCTCCAATCCGCATTGATATCCTCACCTCTCTTACCGGGGTAACTTGGAAGCAAATATCATCTAACCGCGTTAAAGGAAAATATGGGAATACCGTGGTATATTTTATAGGAAAAGATGAGTTAATTGCTAACAAAAAGGCTCTCGGTCGATATAAAGATCTGGCGGATATAGAAGCTATTATAAAATAAAACATCTAACAACTCACTCTAAGCGCCCGCCTGCCAGCAGTCGGGCAGGGACTGCGCCAGCCGTCCTGTTCTAAGGGCTCAGTAACCCTAATTTTTTTGAAAGAAAATCCCTCCTTTTATCGTCTATTATAATAAGGATATCCAAGATAAATCAAACATCGCTCTTGACAAAGGAGGAGGTATGATATATAGTAATACCAAAGAGGTAAAGAGATGAGCAAGAGCAAAATAGCAATTACAATCGACCAAGGTATTGTCGTGAAGATAGACCATTTTATCAAAAGGCACGTATTCACGAACCGCAGCCGCGCAATACAAGAGGCAGTCGAAGAGAAACTAGAACGCATGGAACGCGGCAGGCTGGCGAAAGAATGCGCTAATCTCGACCCTAAGCTTGAGAAAGCATTAGCTGAAGAGGGCCTCTCAGATGAGGTTGAGAAATGGCCAGAATATTAAGAGGAGAGATCCGTTGGGCGGATTTGAATCCTGCAAAAGGCCGCGAGATAACAGGCAGAAGACCTGTCCTCATAATAAGCCATGATGTCTTTAATAATTGCTCCGGCACAGTGATAGCTATGGCGATAACAAGCCAGGAGCCGCGCGCGGGATTTCCGTTGACGCTTGAATTGAACTCAAAAGGACTTCCAAGGCGCTCATGGGTTAAGATAAGTCAAATCCGCACGTTATCGGCTGAAAGGATAGGCGCGAAAGTCGCTGTCGCATCTGACGCGGAAATGGAACAGGTCGTTGAAGGCCTAAATGAGATTATAGGATAGTTACATCCGGAAGATAATTCCTGCCATAATAAAATTGACATATCTTTTTATTATGATATAATTTAGGTTTATAATGGGATAGATGTTGTAAGCTATTCTTTAAAAACGGAGAAATATTATGTTAAGAAGCGAAAGGGTAAAAAAGGGTTTAGAGAGGATGCCTCATAGGGCATTGCTCTATGCTACAGGGCTTTCGAAAGCAGAACTTGGCAAGCCGTTTATCGGCGTTGCCTCGAGTTTTACCGATCTTATTCCGGGACATACCCATATGAGAACCCTTGAAAGGAAGATTGAACACGGAATCTATTCGGGCGGGGGCACGGCGTTTTTATTCGGTATTCCTGGGATTTGCGATGGCATTGCGATGGGACACGAAGGAATGAGATGTTCTCTTCCGTCGAGAGAACTGATCGCCGATATTATTGAGATGGTCGTTACAGCTCACGCCCTCGATGGGTTAATCTGCCTTACTAATTGCGATAAGATTACGCCTGGAATGATGATGGCTCTGGGCAGGTTGGACATCCCTGGAATTGTGGTTACAGCAGGACCTATGATTTCGGGGCGTTCGAAGATGCGTAGACTCTCTTTAGTTAAAGATACATTTGAGGCGGTCGGCAGATATAAAGCAGGTGAGATTACAAAAGAGGAATTAGATGAATTGGAATGCAATGCCTGTCCGGGCCCGGGTTCTTGTCAGGGGCTTTACACCGCCAATACTATGAACTGTATGTCAGAGGCGCTAGGGCTTTCGTTGCCGGGCGGAGGAACCGCTTTGGCGATTTCTTCCAAGCGCGAAAGGATTGCTTTTGACAGCGGCGAACGAGTCGTCGAGTTAGTCAGGAAGAGTATCACGCCGCGAAAGATATTAACTAAAAAGGCATTCGAAAATGCGATGCGCGTCGATATGGCGTTAGGCGGTTCGACGAATACCGTCCTGCATCTGACAGCGATTGCAGATGAGGTCGGAATAAAATTGCCGCTCGAATTATTCGATAAAATAAGCAAGGAAACTCCTCACATCTCTGATATTTTGCCGGGCGGAAGTTATTTTATGGAGGATTTGGAATTTGCAGGTGGAATCCCCGCCGTCTTAAGACGGCTGAAGCCGAAGTTAAATAATTGCCCGACGGTAATCGGGAAAAGTATTTATGAGATTGCGGATGCCGCTCGCATTGACGATGAAGATGTTATTCGGCCTCTTAACAGGCCATACCATAAAGAGGGCGGAATCGCCGTCTTAAAAGGCAATCTCTGTCCGGACGGCGCGGTTGTTAAACAGACCGCGGTTCAGGAGAAGATGAAGCGCTTCGTCGGAAAAGCAAAGGTTTTCGAATCCGAGGAAGATGCTATGCAAAATATTATGGCAGGGAAAATTAAAAAAGGCGATTGCGTCGTCATTCGATATGAAGGGCCTAAAGGCGGGCCCGGAATGCGAGAGATGTTATCTCCGACTGCTGCGATTGTCGGGATGGGATTGGCTGATAAGATTGCTTTGATTACCGACGGAAGATTTTCAGGAGGGACGCAGGGGCCTTGCATCGGGCATATTTCTCCCGAGGCGGCAGTCGGCGGGCCCATCGCTATTATTAAAGACGGCGATACAATCGAAATCGATATTTCAAAAAGAAAGTTGGAATTGAAGATTTCAAAAACAGAGACGGATAGAAGATTGAGAAGTTGGAAACAGCCGAAGCCTAAAGTTTCAAGAGGATATTTGGCGCGATATGCAAAGTTGGTTACATCTGCAAATACGGGCGCGATTTTAAGGGGAGAATGAAACCACGAATTACTCGAATTTGCACGAATTTGTTTTTTATTTTTGATTCGATTAATTCGTGAAATTCGTGGTTAAATAAAAAGATGACGACGAAAATGACAGGCGCACAGATTTTAGTCGAGTCGCTTAAGAAGGAAGGCGTTGAGGTTATCTTCGGACTTCCGGGCGGAGTGGTATTGCCGCTTTTTGACGTGCTCTACGACGCGCCGATTAGATTCATACTGGTGAGGCACGAACAAGGGGCAGCGCACGCCGCCGATGGCTATGCTCGCGCGACGGGAAAGGTCGGAGTCTGTCTTGCAACATCCGGGCCGGGCGCTACAAATTTAGTTACCGGTATCGCGACAGCATATATGGATTCGATTCCGATGGTTGCTATCACAGGGCAGGTCAAGACATTTTTAATCGGAAATGATGCTTTTCAGGAAGCGGATGTCACAGGAGTGACGCGCCCGATTACGAAACACAATTATTTGGTAAAATCCGTCGAGGATTTAGCGCTTATAGTTAAAGAAGCGTTTCATATTGCATCGACCGGCAGGCCAGGGCCTGTTCTGATAGATTTGCCCGTCGATATTTCAATGACGGAGACGGAATTCCATTATCCAAAGGAGTTGCATATCCGCGGCTATAAGCCGACTTATAAAGGGCATCCGGGCCAGATTAAAAAGGCGGCGAAGGCGATCGCCGAATCCAAGCGTCCCGTGATTTACGCAGGCGGCGGAGTTATTCTTTCAAACGGCGCGCATCTATTGAAGGAATTGGCGATTGTGATTCATGCGCCGGTTACGACGACGTTATTGGGATTGGGCTCATTCCCCGAGACCCATGAATTATCTTTAGGCATGTTAGGCATGCACGGCACCGCCTATGCGAATTATGCGATTCAAAATTCGGATTTAATCATCGCTGTCGGCGCGCGTTTCGACGACAGGGTTACGGGCAAGATAGATGAATTTGCGCCTCACGCGAAGATTATCCATATAGATATTGACCCGGCGGCAATATCTAAGAATGTTCAGGTCGATATTCCGATCGTCGGCGACGTTAAGGACGTCTTAACAGACTTGTTGAAAATCGTTCATAAGCCCGATACCAAAGAATGGCTTGAGAAGATTAAACATTGGAGAGAAAAACATCCCTTGGAATATAAGAACGACGACAAATTGAAGCCGCAATATATCATCCAGCAGATTTATGAGGCAACAAAAGGAGAAGCGATAATAACGACTGATGTCGGACAAAATCAGATGTGGGCTGCGCAGTGGTACAATTATACGCGTCCGCGTTCTTTTATCTCGAGCGGCGGATTAGGGACGATGGGATTTGGGTTGCCGGCGGCAATTGGCGCTAAAGTCGGAAGGCCGGATGAGCAGGTCTTCGTTATCGCAGGCGATGGCTCAATTCAGATGAACATTCAGGAATTGGCGACAGCGGTTGTCAACGGCATCCACGTTAAGGTCGCGATTCTGAATAATTCCTATCTGGGAATGGTCCGTCAGTGGCAGGAATTGTTTTATAAAAAGAGATATTCGCATACGCATCTTATCAATCCGGATTTTGTTAAGATAGCCGAGGCGTATGGTGCCGTGGGGATTAAAGTTACCAAGAAGGAAGAAGTCCGCCCAGCAATTGAGAAGGCGCTGCATACGAAGAACGTCGTGGTGATGAATTTTATCGTTGAGGAAGAAGAGAACGTCTTCCCAATGGTTCCGGTCGGTAAGGCGATAGACCAGATGATTGGGATTATGGCATGAAACATACAATCGCAGTTTTAGTCGAAAATCATCCGGGAGTTTTAGCGCGCATATCGGGTTTGTTCTCGGCGCGTGGTTTTAATATAGATTCCCTCGCCGTTGGAGAGACAGAGGACCCGACAGTTTCTCGAATGACGATAGTCGTCGAGGGGGACGAACGCGTTTTAGAGCAGGTCAAGAAACAGCTTAACAAATTGATAGACGTCATCACCATTCAGGACCTGACTCAAAAGAAATTCTTGGACCGCGAGCTGATTTTAATAAAGGTCGCAGTCGCCGCCCCAAAAGACCGCAGTCAGATTATAGAAATTGCCGAGACGATGCAGGCGAATATAGCCGATTTGGGATTGCATACGATAACGGTTGAAGCGATAGGCGAATCGGCCAAGATAGACAACTTAATCGAGTTATTAAGACCGTTCGGGATAAAAGAGATAGTTCGCACGGGAAAGATCGCGATGGTTAAGGAAACAAAAACTGAAGGAGAAAAATAATGGCGAAGATTTATTACGATGACGACGCGGATTTGCATTTATTGAAGGGCAAGAAGATAGCGATTATAGGATACGGGATTCAGGGCCGCGGGCAGAGCCTTAATTTACGCGATTCGGGGCTTGACGTCATTGTGAGCGAACTCGAAGGAACGCCTAATTTCGAACTGGCGAAGAAAGACGGGTTCAACCCGGTTTCGGCAAGCGAGGCGTCGGCAGCCGCTGACATAGTGCAGATTTTGACACAGGACCATCTTCAGGCAAAATTGTATAAGAGCGACATAGTTCAGAATATGACGAAGGGAAAGGCGCTCGTATTTTCCCACGGATTTAATATAAGGTTTAAACAGATAAAGCCCTCGAAGAAAATAGACGTATTTATGATAGCGCCGAAGGGACCGGGCGCGCTTGTGAGGCGGATGTACGAAGAGGGAAAAGGCGTTCCTTGCCTCGTCGCAATTCATCAAGATGCAACAGGGAATGCGCTTAAGTTAGCGCTCGCCTATGCGAAGGGAATCGGCGGAACAAGAGCAGGCGTTATCGAAACGACATTTGAAGAAGAGACCGAGACAGACCTTTTCGGAGAGCAGACCGTTCTTTGCGGCGGCGTTACCGAACTTATCAAAGCCGGTTTTGATACTCTGGTAGAAGCAGGTTATCAATCGGAGATAGCCTATTTTGAGGTATTACACGAATTGAAATTAATTACGGATTTAATTCAAGAGCATGGCATAAGCGGAATGAGACGCAGAGTTTCTAATACTGCTTGTTACGGCGACATAACGCGCGGCAAAAGGATTATAAGCGAGAGAACGCGCAAAGAGATGAAGAAGATTTTAAAGGAAGTTCGTTCCGGAAAATTCGCAAGGGAGTGGATTAAAGAGAACGAAATGGGAAGGCCCAATTTTAATTCTATTTTGAAGAAGGAAGATGAGCATCCTATTGAAAAGGTCGGCGTAGAATTAAGAAAGATGATGCCTTGGATGAAATAAATTAAATGGAAAAGATTTTAATTTTTGATACAACTTTAAGGGACGGTGAACAGTCTCCGGGCGCAAGTTTGGAGGCGCATGAAAAGCTGGAGATAGCGAAACAACTGGCGCGATTGAATGTGGATATAATCGAGGCGGGATTTCCCATATCTTCTCCGGGCGATTTTGAGGCGGTAAAATCGATTGCGCAGAAGATAAAGGGCCCGACAATTTGTGCGCTTGCAAGATGTTTAAAGAAAGATATCGATGCTGCGAAGGCTGCGTTGAAGCCGTCGAGGAAGAAGAGGATTCACGTTTTCTTGGCGACGTCTAAAATTCATATGCGGTACAAATTAAGGAAAGCCGAGAATGAAATTATAAAGCTGGCGGTCGAGGGTGTCAAATATGCGCGGCGTTTCACCGACGACGTGGAATTTTCTCCGGAGGACGCTTCGAGGAGCGAAAAGGAATTCTTGTACCGTGTTATAGAAGCGGTAATCGATGCGGGCGCCGCGACGGTGAACATCCCCGATACGGTCGGCTACGCTATACCGGAGGAATTCGGCGGGTTGATATACGATATAAAGAACAACGTCCCGAATATCGAGAAGGCGATAATCAGCGTTCACTGCCATAACGATTTAGGCCTTGGGGTTTCGAATTCGTTGACGGCAGTAAAAAACGGAGCGCGCCAAGTCGAATGCACGATAAACGGGATCGGCGAGCGCGCCGGAAACGCATCCTTAGAAGAAATTGTGATGTCGATTAAGACGAGGAACGATTTCTTCGGCTTTTCTACCGATATCGCAACCGAAGAAATTTATAAGACGAGCAGGCTTGTCTCCAAATTGACGGGCCTTGTCGTCCAGCCGAATAAAGCAATAGTCGGACAAAATGCGTTTGCGCACGAGGCGGGGATTCATCAGGACGGGGTATTAAAGAGGCGCACCACATATGAAATTATGAAGCCCGAGGAAGTGGGCTTAAGTTCCAGCAAGTTAGTTTTGGGCAAACACTCGGGGCGCCACGCCTTTCAAGAGAGGTTGAAGAAACTGGGATATCCGTTAAGCGCATCAGAGATCGATAAAGCATTCGAGCGGTTTAAGAACTTAGCCGATAGAAAAAAATTTATTTACGATGAGGATTTAGAAACCATCGTTGAAGAGGAATTTACTGAGGTCCCCGAGACCTGGCGGTTTGTTTCTCTTCATATCGTTTCCGGGACGCAGACTATTCCGACCGCGGCTATAAAATTGAAGTCTAAAGCGGGTTTATCCAGCGAGGCGGCTTCAGGCGACGGCCCGGTAGACGCGTGCTGCAAGGCGATAGATAAGATAACGAAAATGAAAGGCGAACTTATGGATTATTCCATTCAGGCCGTAACAAAGGGAAAAGATGCTTTTGGCGAGGTGACGTTAAGGGTTAAGTCGAAGGGCAAAGTCGTAATAGGAAAAGCGGCCTCGACCGATGTTATCGAGGCGAGCGCTAAGGCTTATCTTAATGCGATAAACAAGCTGATCCGCAAAGGAAGCAAGAGATTAAAAATTGAAATGTAAAGGAGAAGAAGATAGGACTTTTTAGCCTGAAGTCTTAGTTTTACGTCGCCCTTTAGCATTTCTGGGCGACGAAACGTTTTTAGAGGAGATTAAAAAGGTGGAGAAGATTAACGGAAAGACAAAAATTTTCGGGATAATAGGTTATCCTGTTAAACATACATTTTCTCCCTATTTTCATAATGCTGCGTTCGCTGCGTTGAAATTAAACGCTATCTATGTGCCGTTCGAGGTAGCGCCGGAGAAATTAAAGGATGCGTTGCGCGGACTCATAGCGCTGGGCGTTTGCGGCATTAATGTAACGATTCCGCATAAGGAAGCGGTCGTATCTTTATTGGACCAACTTTCGCCTGAAGCGAAAGGGATAGGAACGGCAAATGTTATTTTAGTCAAAAACGGCAAGACGCAAGGGCATAATACCGACGGCGAAGGTTTTTTAGTTTCGTTAAGAAAAGAATTAAAAGTCAGCCCAAAGAATAAATCCGTTTTTATCGTAGGCGCAGGAGGAGCCGCAAAGGCAGTTGTTTATGTTTTGGCACGAGAAGGCGCTAAATCCGTAATTTTAGTCGATGTATTACACGAGAGGGCAAAAAAGTTAGCCCTTAAAATCGCTAGAGAATTTCCGAGATGTAACACGCAGTCTATTCCGTATTTAAAATCTAGAATAGACGAGGAAGCTCTAAACGCAGATATCTTGATTAACGCGACTCCTATCGGGATGAAGAAAAACGACCCATGCATTGTAAGCCTAAAGGCATTACACAAAGATTTATCAGTTTACGATTTGGTTTATAATCCATCGGAGACTAAGCTTTTGAAGGAGGCAAAGAAAAAGGGCCTTAAGGCGTCAAACGGCCTCGGGATGCTCCTGTATCAAGGCGTACTTTCGTTTGAGTTATTTACTGGGAAGAAGGCGCCTATTTCGGTTATGCGCGCCGCACTTAAAAAGGCCGTCAAGAGATGATATTAATCTATATATTTACTTTTATATTCGGCGCCGTTGTCGGAAGTTTCTTAAACGTATGCATCTACAGGATGCCGCGCGGGGAATCTATAATTTTTCCGTCGTCGCACTGCACGAATTGCCGCAGGCCGATTGCGTGGTATGACAATATACCGTTCGTAAGCTATCTAATTTTAAGCGGACGATGCAGGTTCTGCAAGGCAAAGATATCTTTCCGATATTTTATCGTCGAAGGATTGACCGCTACGACCTTTGTTTTGCTTTTACGGAGGTTTAATTTCAGTTTAGATTTTTTAATTTATGCGGCTCTTTTGTCAGCCCTGATAATAATATCGTTTATAGATTTGGAGCACAGGATAATCCCGGATGAGTTGAGTTTGACGGGAATAGTCGTCGGACTTATTTTAAGCGGCCTCTATCCGGTATTACAGGACCAGGCCTCGTGGAAATTCGGCCTTTTACATTCGCTTATGGGAATTTTAGTCGGCGGCATTTCCATTTATTTAATCGGTTTGTTAGGAAATCTGATATTTTTTAAATTGATGAAAAAAGAATCCATTGATGGAGAAACTGAATCCATGGGCCTAGGAGATGTAAATCTTTTAGCCATGATTGGAAGTTTCCTAGGGTGGAAGCTAACTATTTTGACTTTTTTTCTTGCTCCTCTTTTTGGGGCGATAGTAGGAATATATATTTTATTTTATAAGAAGCGGCATCTCATTCCGTACGGCCCCTTTTTGTCG
>CAZXJX010000035.1:6175-9814 GCA_964641235.1 uncultured Planctomycetia bacterium | reverse complement strand
GTTTTAGTTTGCGTTACGAAAGAGGCCGGAATACCCCGGATAGAAGAGGCGATTGCCGCCGGAATTACGGACATCGGGGAAAATTACATCCAGGATGCGGTCAAAAAAGTCAACGCGTTCGGGAAAAAGGTCAAATGGCATTTTATAGGTCACCTTCAGACAAATAAGGCAAAAGAGGCGGTTAAGTTTTTTGATCTCATACATTCGGTAGATTCGTTTAAATTGGCGGCGGAGATTTCGAAACAGGCAGGCAAGTTAGGAATTGTCAAAGATGTTTTGATAGAAGTTAAAACATCCGAGGAGACGACGAAGTACGGCGCTTCTTCGGACGAGTCATTGAATTTAATAAAAGAAATATCCGACTTGCCTAATCTGAAAGTGATGGGATTGATGACGATGGCGCCGATAGTTGATGCTCTGGAGAAAGCAAGGCCGTATTTTAGAAGATTAAGGGAGTTGGCAGAAGCGATAACGGAGAAAAAGATAGCAAATGTTAATATGCAGTATCTCTCTATGGGAATGACGCAGGATTTTGAGGTGGCGATCGAAGAAGGCGCGAATATGGTGAGGATAGGCCGTGCGATATTTGAGGGGTAAGACAATAGGCATCATCGGATTAGGCAATATGGGCTGCGCTTTATTAAAAGGTTCAATTGAACGCGGCACGGTTAAAAGAGATCGGCTTATCGCCTTCGACGCTGACTTAAAGAAATGTCAGAACGTTAAAAGGCGACTGCGCATATCGATAGCAAAATCCCTCGAGGAACTTAGCGGGTGCTCGGACGTTATAATTATCGCGGTTAAACCGAAGGATATTAATGCGCTTTCAGAAAAACTTCCGTCTTGCGCAAAGGAGGCGCTCTATATTTCTATCGCGGCCGGAATAAAAACCGCAAGCATAGAAAAAAAATTAGGAGGGCGTCCGCGTGTTATAAGGGTTATGCCGAATACTCCTGCCTTGGTCGGCGAAGGGATGTCCGCTATTTGTAAGGGTAGATATGCAACTAAAACAGATTTGGAAACTGCGAGGGAAATATTCTCAAGCGTCGGGGATTGTGCGGAACTGGACGAGAAATATTTCGATTCTGTGACCGCTATTTCCGGAAGCGGCCCCGCGTATTTCTTTTATTTAATAGAAGCCCTCATAAAAGCGGGTGAGGATTTAGGGTTGAAAAAAGAGGCCGTAAAGAGATTGGTCGCCAAGACCGCCTTAGGCAGCGCCCGGCTTCTTATCGAGTCGAAAGAGGAAGCAGAAGTACTTCGTCAGCGCGTTACGTCGAAGGCAGGCACAACCGAAGCGGCAATAAAAGTGCTTGAGAGAAGAGGGATAAAAAAGATAATAGGCGATGCCGTTTATGCGGCGGTCAAACGCTCAAAAGAGCTATCGAGGAGTTAAGATGCTATGTTTGTATTTGGAAATTTTTTGATTTCGTTAGCGCATTTAGTCGAGGCGTTGATTACGATACTTTATTGGCTCATTTTAATCCGCGCGGTCATAAGCTGGGTAAATCCCGATCCTTTCAATCCAATCGTCCAATTTTTGTATAGGGCAACAGACCCCGTTTTAGCGCCGATCAGAAAATTTTTGCCGACGCTGGGACCCTTGGACATTTCGCCGCTGATAGCATTTTTCATTCTCTATTTTTTGAAGTTGTTTTTAGTTTCGACGCTGGTCGATTTGGGAATGAAGTTAAAATTTTAAGGAGGTTCGCAAATGGAGGAAAGTTTAAAAAGAAAAATAAACGAAACTGTCGAATTCATTAGATTGGAGTTTAAAGCCTCTCCGCAAATTGCCATAATCTTAGGAACGGGTTTAGGCAAATTGGCCGAGAGGATCAGCGCAAGAGAGAGCATAGAATATTCCAAAATCCCCCATTTCCCAATTTCGACCTCTATCGGGCACAAAGGCGAATTGGTCTTCGGTAAAATCGGAAATAAAGAGGTAGTCGCAATGGAGGGCAGATTCCATTATTATGAGGGTTATTCCCTGCAAGATGTAACTTATCCGGTAAGAGTAATGAAGGCGCTGGGCGCTAAGATTTTAATCGTGTCAAATGCGGCGGGCGGGATGAACCCGTTGTTCAAGGCAGGGGATTTGATGGCGATAGTTGACCAGATAAATTTTATGGGCGTAAATCCATTGATAGGGCCGAATGATGAAAGCTTGGGCCCAAGGTTTCCGGATATGTGCGACCCGTATGATGTAGAGTTGATAAAATTGGCTCAAGGGGTCGCGCTTGAGGAGAAGATAAAATTGCACAAAGGTGTTTATATCGGCGTGACGGGTCCAAATTTAGAGACGAGGGCAGAATATAGATTTTTCCGTACAATCGGGGCGGACGCGGTAGGGATGTCAACCGTTCCGGAGGTAATCGTTGCAAGGCATGCGGGGCTTCGCGTATTCGGGATAAGCTGCATTACGGATATTTGCCTTCCCGATACTTTAAAGCCCGCTAACATAGAAGAGATTATAAAAATTGCTAATGAGGCGGAGCCAAAGCTTACAAAACTTATTTATAAGTTAATCGAAAAAATATAAAGATATGAATTACAAGGATACGTTAAATTTACCTAAGACGGATTTTCCGATGAAGGCCGACCTGCCGAAGAGGGAGCCCGAAATCCTGAAATCTTGGGACAAGGCAGGGCTTTACCGCCTTATCCGGGAAAAATTTTTAGGCAAGCCGAAATATATTTTACACGACGGCCCGCCGTATGCGAACGGCGATATCCATATCGGCCACGCCTTGAATAAGACGTTGAAAGACATCATCGTAAAATATAAGACGATGCGCGGATACGATGCGCCTTACGTGCCGGGCTGGGACTGCCACGGACTTCCCGTCGAGCATCAGTTGTTCAAAGAATTGAAGATTGCGAAATCGCAGATCGGGCAACTCGAGTTCAGGAAGAGGGCGGCAGATTATGCGTTGAAATACGTTGAGATTCAAAAGAAGCAGTTCGAAAGGCTCGGCGTATTCGGCGATTGGGAAAATCCTTACCTTACTTTAAAACCGGAGTATGTCGCAGAGATCGTCCGTGCCTTCGCAAAACTTGTTGACGGCGGATATGTTTATAAGGGAGTAAAACCCGTCAATTGGTGCATTAAATGCGAAACCGCGCTCGCGGAAGCAGAGGTCGAATACGAGGACCACACTTCGCCGTCGGTATATGTGAAGTTTAAAATTAAAGACCCGAAGATTAAAGACGACAAACATTTCTTGATTATTTGGACGACGACTCCTTGGACATTGGTTTCGAATGTGGCTGTTGCGGTTCATCCGGAATATTCTTATGTTGAAATAAAAGTCGGCGATGAAAATTTTTTCGTAGCGGAGGATTTGCTCAGCGTAGTTTTAGAGAAATTAAATTTTAAAGATTATAAGAAAATAGGGACCCTTAACGGCAAAGATTTAGAGGGGTTAAATTACGTCCATCCGTTTGTCAAACGGGAAGGCAAAGTTGTTTTGGCGGATTATGTTTCTAATGAGGAAGGCACTGGATGCGTTCACACCGCGCCCGGCCATGGCCAAGAGGACTTTTTAACCGGCGTCAAATACGGCTTGCCGACGATTATGCCTGTCGATGAAAAAGGAAAATTCGATAAGACCACAGAGGAATTTTCAGGTATCGATGTCT
>CAZXJX010000035.1:0-6165 GCA_964641235.1 uncultured Planctomycetia bacterium | reverse complement strand
ATTATAGAGAGATTAAAACGAGACGGCGTTCTTTTGCATCCGGATAAGATAAACCACTCGTATCCGCATTGTTGGAGATGCAAGGAGCCGGTGATATTCAGGGCGACGGTGCAGTGGTTTATGAAAGTCGACCATAATGATTTAAGGAAGCGAACGCTTGAGATGGCAAAGGGCGTAAAATGGATTCCGAAAGAAGGCGGCAATAGGATATCGGCTATGATTACCAACAGGCCCGATTGGTGCCTTTCGCGTCAGAGATATTGGGGCGTTCCGGTCCCTGGTTTTTATTGCGAAGATTGCAGGGCGCCGATATTGGATTCGAAATTGATAAACCGTGTCGCCGATTTAATGGAAAAAGAGGGTTCGAACATTTGGTTTATCAAGAAAGCCGAAGAGTTATTGCCGAGCGGCTTTAGTTGCCCGGAGTGCAAAGGGAATAAATTCAGAAAGGAAGAGGATATATTAGACGTTTGGTTCGATTCGGGAGTAAGCCATCAGTCGGTGCTTAAAAAAAGAGGCGAGCTTCAATTCCCAGCTGACCTATATCTAGAAGGAAGCGACCAGCATCGCGGCTGGTTTCAGAGCGCTATTTTAACTTCTGTGCCGATCGATAACCGCGCGCCGTTTAAAGGCGTCTTGACCCATGGCTTTGTTGTCGACGGAGAAGGACGAAAGATGTCGAAATCTTTAGGTAATGTTATCTCGCCGCAGGATATCATCGCTTCATACGGAGCCGATGTCCTAAGGATGTGGGTTGCCTCCTGCGACTATTACGAAGATATCAGGATTTCCAAAGAAATTCTTGAGCGCACCTCCGAGGCGTATCGCAAGATAAGAAATACGTGCAGGTTCATAATCGGTAATTTGTACGATTTCGACCCCAAGAAAGATAAAATCGAATATAGCAATTTATTAGAGATAGATAAATGGGCCGCCTCAAAGGCGAACTCGCTTTTGGAAGAGGTTACCAAGGCATACGACAATTTTGAATTTCACAAGGTCTTTCGTTTAATCTATAATTTCTGCACGGTCGAATTGTCGAGTTTTTATCTTGACGTCTTGAAGGACAGGCTGTATACTTATGCGCCGAATTCAAAAGAGCGCAGGTCTTGTCAGACGGCTATTTATGATGTAATCTTTATACTGGCAAAATCGCTGGCTCCCATTGCCCCGTTTAGCGCGGATGAGATTTGGTTGAAATTGCCGTCGGTTGAAAAGGAAGTCAGCGTTCATGCTTCGCTATGGCCTGAAATTAGCGAAGGGAATATAGATAAAGATTTAGAAGCAAGGTGGGATAAGATATTGGCGTTGCGTCCCTTTGTGATGAAGGCGATCGAGGAGAAAAGGACGGCCGGTTTAATCGGAGATTCTATGGAAGCCGCAGTTACTTTATACATAAAGGATTCTAATAAATATAATTTTTTGCGCAACTACGCAAGCGAACTGGCAAGCGCCTTTATTGTTTCCGACTTTAAACTGGAGAGCGTTAAAGAATACCCGATGGATAAACAAGGGCTTTTGGAGGTGGAGGACGTAGCTATTTACGCTGATAAAGCAGGCGGGCAGAAATGCGAACGGTGCTGGAATTATTCGCTAAGCGTCGGGAAAGACACCTCACATCCAAAGTTATGCTCGCGATGTGTTGAAGTGTTAAAGAGTTAACGAAGGGAGTTGAATATTATGAAGATGACAAAAAAAGAGCTGGAACGATTCAGGAAGATACTCCTTAAAAAGAAGGAAAATATTTTAAGCGAGATACAGCATATCGAGAAGGATACGCTCAGCAAATCGCAGCGGGATGCATCCGGAGATTTATCCGCATATACTTTTCATATGGCAGACGTAGCGACCGATAGTTTCGATAGGGAGTTCTCCTTAGGTATCGCGATGAACATTCAACAGAAGATACTTTATGCGATAGACGAGGCCTTGAAGCGCATCGATAATAAGACATACGGCAATTGCGTAGACTGCGAAAAGCCGATTTCGAAAAGCAGGCTTTTAGCAATTCCGTATGCGATTCTATGCGTTGGATGCCAGTCAAAGGAGGAGCCCCAAAAGAAGATAATTTAATGTACCCTTTCCTAATCGCCGGTCTCGTAGTCATTATAGATCAAATTACGAAAGCGCAAGCCGTAGCCAATTTAAAAGTTGGCGAATCCCACCCCATAATAAATAAGTTCTTTTATCTGACATTGGTTCAAAATACAGGCGCGGCCTTTGGATTGTTTAAAAATCAGGCTGCCTTTTTTGTTGTGATTTCAATTATAGCGATCATATTTATAGCATTTTTCTTAAGAAAAAATAAGACGGGCCTAAATCTTCCTTTAGCGCTAATATTAGGTGGCGCAATAGGAAATTTAATCGATAGGCTGCGTTTCGGCTATGTAGTCGATTTTCTCGATTTTAGAGTCTGGCCCGTATTTAATTTTGCCGATTCGTGCATATCGGTCGGGGCGTTCCTTTTATTTCTATTAATCATAAGGGGCAAGAAGATATAGATGTATCCCGTGCTGGTTAGGATCGGTCCGATAAATATATATTCCTACGGCGTGATGCTGGCGCTTGGCTTTCTGGTCGCCATCTTTTTGGCAAGACGGCGCGCGATTTCTTTGGGAATGGACGGCGACGCTATAATCGACTTGGGAATTTGGCTTATTATATCGGGAATTTTGGGCGCACGCCTCTTATACGTCATTCTGAATTTAAATTATTACAAAGAGGTTCCTCTCGAGTCCGTAATGATTTGGAGAGGAGGATTGGTTTGGTACGGCGGACTTATTTCGGCGGTTTTGGTTGCGATGGGGTTTTTGCGCAAAAGGAAGATGCCCATTTTAAAAACAGGCGATTTAATGTTGCCGTACGTCGCGCTGGGACAGGCGATAGGCCGAATCGGATGTTTTTTAAACGGGTGTTGCTATGGCAAACCCACTTCTCTTGTGTTCGGCGTAAGTTTTACAGCGGCGCAGGCACCGGTTCATCCGACGCAACTATATGAATCGGCGGCGATGTTTTTGCTTTATTTAGCCCTGAGGAAAATAAAGCCCGGCGACGGGAAAACGATACTTTTATATCTCTTATTCTATTCGACATTCAGGTTCTTTAATGAATTTTTAAGGGGCGATAATCCGATAGCGTTAGCGGGGCTGACCGTTTCTCAACTCATATCCGTAATCGTTTTTATAATAGCTATTATATTATGGAGAAGCTTGCCTTCCAGGTAACCGAAAGCGAATCCTCGGTCCGTCTCGACCAGTATTTGGTCGCCGTCTTCCCCAGGCCTATCTCACGTTCACATATTAAGAAATTAATAGACAACGGCAATATCCTTGCTAACGGCGTAAAAGTTAAGGTACATCATAAGGTTAAGGTCGGAGATAAAATCGAAGTATTTTTGGAGGAACTTCCGTTTTTAAGTTTAGAGCCGCAGGATATTCCGCTTAACATAATTTATGAGGACGACGATATAATAGTGGTGAATAAGCCGCCGGGGATCGCTGCGCATCCGGGGCCGGGAATTCAATCTGGGACATTGGTAAATGCTTTGCTCTATCATTGCAAAAGCCTCTCAACGGTAAACGAAGCGCGGCCCGGAATAGTCCATAGGTTAGATAAGGATACTTCAGGCGTCATGGTTGTCGCGAAGAATAATTTCAGCCATACGGAACTTGCGAAACAATTTAAGGATAGGACCGTAAAGAAAAGATACATCGCTTTAGTGAAAGGCGACGTGGAACTGGATGAGGGCGTCGTCGATTTGCCTATAGGCAGGCATCCGAGCCATCGGCAGAAAATGGCGGTTAGATACGATTCGACTAAAAAAGCAGTCACCGAATATAAAGTTCTTAAAAGATTTAAGGATTTTACTATGCTCGAATTGAATTTAAAAACGGGCAGGACCCACCAAATCCGGGTGCATATGGCATATTTAGGTCATCCTATCTTGGGGGATGAAAAATACGGCGCAAAAGGTAAATTTCAAAGACAGACATTGCACTCTTATTTTTTAAGTTTTCGCCATCCTCGTACGGGCAAGAACCTGGAGTTTACGGCGGAATTGTCGGATGACATAAAAACGCTGATTGCTTAAAATTTCTCTTGCATTTTTGAAAAGTTTTTTATATACTAACGGCAATAGCAGGCAAAATCAAAAAGGAGGAAGTAAATGAAACCTTCACGCCTTCCTATAATATTGTTGTCGTTGATATGTGTGGTATTTTTAGGCGTCGCAATCCAGCAATTCCTCGGAAGACAGGGTGAAAACAAGACACGCCTTACTACCGAAAAGAAACTTCAGCAAACTATTCAGGCAAAGGAAGCGCTGCAAAATGAGTTGGACGAACAGAAAAAGATTAGGGCTGACCTTGAGTCCCAGTTAGGCAGCCTTAAGGGGCAATATACAAGTTTGCAAGTTCAGGCCGAAGCATTGGCGGCTCAACTTGCAGACGAGAAAAGGGCGAAAGAAGATGCATTATCTCAATTGGATGAAAAGAAGCGCGAAGCAGAGGACTTAAAAGTTAACTTAGAGAGCGCTCAGAAAGATAAGCTTGCCCTTCAGGAAGAGTTTGATAAGGCAAGAAAAGAATTTGCCGCACTTCAGGACCAATTAAGAAACCTTAAAGGCACGAACGAATCCCTTTCCAAACAGATAGAGGATTTAGAGGCGAAGAAGGAAGTCGAATTAGAGAAGATAGTAGTAAAACCCGGCAGAGGGCAAGAAGGGAAAGTATTAGTTGTCAATAAGGAGTTTAATTTCATAGTCGTAGGCGCAGGGAATAACAAGGGTGTAACTCAGGGCATAGTCTTCGGCATATTTAGAGGCGGGGATTTAATAGCAAAGGCGCAAGTCGAAAAAGTCTACGAGACGATGTCCGCCGCGAATATCTTGCCGGATAGTGGGGAAATTAAAGAGGGCGATTTAGCGAAAGCCTTGTAATTTGAAATTCACAGTTAAACCCGCCAAGAGATTAGTCGGCTCAATTATCTTGCCCGGCGATAAATCCATCTCCCAGAGAGCGATAATGCTAAGTTCCATCGCCGATGGGACCAGCAGAATTAAGAATTTTTTGCACTCCGACGATACCGATATCACAATCGACGCATTCCGCAAGCTTGGTATCGATATCAAAGAAAATCAAAATGAAATAGCCATTAACGGAAAAGGGCTTTTAGGTTTATCTAACCCTTCGTCGGAATTATTTATGCGAAATTCCGGCACAACGATGCGCATCTTGATGGGCATATTAGCGGGCCAACCCTTTCAAACGACTTTAACCGCGGACGATTCGCTCGCCAAAAGGCCGATGAAGCGCGTGACAGAACCTTTAAGTTTGATGGGCGCAAAGATAGAAGGAAAGGATAATGCCAATTACGCGCCGATTATAATACGCGGCGGAAAATTAAAAGCAATAGATTACGTTTCTAAAGTTGCCAGCGCTCAAGTTAAATCCGCTATTCTTTTAGCGGGGCTTTATGCCGACGGCAAGACATCTGTGACTGAGCCGTCAAAATCAAGAGACCACACCGAGCGGATGTTAACGGCATACGGCGCGAAAGTTTCTGTTATAGGCTTGAAGGTTTTGGTTGAGGGCGGGGCGAAACTTAAATCTCAAGACATTGAGGTGCCGGGCGATATTTCAAGCGCCGCCTTTTTTATCGTCGGCGCGTCGATTGTAAAAGGTTCATCCGTAACTTTAAAATCAGTCGGGATAAATCCGACCAGAACCGGCATAATAGATATTTTGAAGATGATGGGTGCGAAGATAAAGATTCAAAATAAAAGAGAAATTGATTCGGAGCCTATCGGAAATATCTGCATTGAAAGCAGCGGGTTGCATGGTGTAGCGATTGAAGGTGATTTAATCCCGCGCGCGATAGATGAGTTACCAATTATTATGGTTGCGGCGGCATATGCTGATGGCACAACTGTAATAAAGGGCGCGCAAGAATTAAAAGTCAAAGAGACCGATAGGATAAATTCTATGGCGACAAATCTCAATCAGATGGGCGCTAAGTTTTCTATTGAGGGCGATAATATTATAATCGAGGGCTCGAAAGATTTTAAAGGCGTTGAGGCAAAAAGTTTCGGCGACCACAGGACCGCGATGTCAATGGCAATTGCCGGCTTAGCTGCAAAGGGCGAGACTGCCATCGATGATATAGATT
>CAZXJX010000034.1:0-9985 GCA_964641235.1 uncultured Planctomycetia bacterium | reverse complement strand
TACCTAAATGGCATTGAAGTATATCCGGAGAGAAAACCATACCCGCGGTAGTTTTTCTTGACTTTTCAGTAGTATTTTTGTATCATTAATTCAAATTTTACAGGAGGATACATTGTTATGGGAGAATATATAGGCATTAATAGAAAGGCGCGTCGTTGTTACGGCTTCGATGAAATCGCTTTGGCGCCCGGTAAAATCACTATTAATCCCGCAGAGGTTGATACAAGTTGGCATATAGATAAGAAAAGATACAGAGTGCCCATTCTTGCGGCAGCTATGGACGGCGTAGTCGATGTAAAATTCGCCATAGCGATGGGGAAGCTCGGCGGGATTGCAGTCTTGAACTTGGAAGGCGTCCAAACCAGATATGATAATCCCGATGAGGTAATAAAAAAGTTAGTCAAAGCCACACCTGAAAAAGCCACCGAACTCATACAATCCATTTATTTAAAACCTATAAAAGAAAAATTAATAGAGAAAAGGATCCGACAGATAAAAGAAGGCGGTGCCTCGGCGGTCGTCAGTGCTATTCCGCAGCGTGCAGAGAGGTTCGGAAAAATCGCCCAAAGTGCTGGTGCCGATATTTTCGTCGTGCAATCGACGGTGAGCACCGTCAAGCATGTTTCCAGAGAATACAAGGCGCTTGATCTTTATAAATTTTGCAGGATGATGAAGATACCTATAATTATCGGCAATTGCGTAACGTATGATGTTGCGCTGGAACTTATGGATACGAAAGCGGCAGCGATTTTAGTCGGGATTGGGCCTGGCGCCGCGTGTACGACAAGAGGAGTTTTGGGAATAGGCGTTCCTCAGGTTACGGCTACTATCGATTGTGCCGCAGCGAGAAATTTTTATTTTAAGAATACCGGAAGGTATGTGCCGATAATCACCGACGGAGGAATGAGAATAGGCGGGGAAATTTGCAAGGCTTTTGCGTGCGGCGCGGATGCGGCAATGGTCGGATCTGCGTTCGCGCGGGCAAAAGAGGCCCCCGGCAGAGGTTATCATTGGGGCATGGCTACTTCACACGCAAATTTGCCGCGAGGCACTCGAATTCACGTCGGGACGACCGGAACTCTGGAAGAAATTCTATTCGGGCCCGCTCGTTTAGACGACGGTTCGCAGAATTTAATGAGCGCGCTTACGACCTCGATGGGCTCTGTCGGCGCAAAGAGTATAAAAGAATTTCAGAAAACAGAAATAATAATAGCGCCTTCCATTCAGACCGAAGGAAAGGTATTTCAGCAAGTTCAAAGAGTTGGGATGGGAAAGTAGTGGATGACCGACCAAGAAGTAATTTTAGTTTTGGATTTCGGCTCTCAATATAATCAATTAATTGCTCGCCGAATAAGGGAAAATAAGGTCTTTTCACGGATTGTTCCGCATAACATAACCGTCAAAGATATCAAAAAGATAAATCCGAAAGGCCTTATGCTTTCCGGCGGGCCTGCCTCTGTTTACGCGAAAAACATCCCCAAACCAGACAGCGGTATTTTTGAAGTCGGAATTCCTATTTTGGGCATTTGCTATGGAATGCAGGCTATGGCGCATATTCTCGGCGGAGAAGTTTCCAAGGCAGGCCGGCGGGAATACGGAAGAGCGCAGCTGTTGATCGACGATTTCGAGGATCTATTCTATGATTTAGAAAAAGAGATTACTTGTTGGATGAGCCACGGCGATTACGTCTCAAAAATGCCTTCGGGATTTACGCAAATCGCACACACATCAAATACCCGATATGCCGCAATAGCCGATAAAAAAGGAAAACTCTACGACGTTCAATTTCACCCTGAAGTTGCGCATACTCCGAAAGGCAATAAGATAATCGCCAATTTCCTTTTTAGGATTTGTAAATGTAAAGGCACCTGGTCGACGAAGTCTTTTATTGATGAAGCAGTTACTAAAATAAAAGAGACCGTTGGCAAAGGCAAGGTGGTCTGCGGTTTGTCCGGAGGGGTCGATTCGTCGGTTGCCGCGGTTTTGATACATAAAGCCATCGGAAGGCAACTAAATTGTATCTTCATAAATAACGGCTTGTTGAGAAAAGGCGAACCCGAACAGGTAAAGCGTACCTTCAAAAAAAATTTTCACATCAACCTGCATTACGTAGATGCCGAAGCGAGGTTTTTAAAAAAAATAAATGGCGTAACCGACCGCGAGAAAAAGCGCAAAATTATCGGGCACGAGTTCATACGGATATTTGAGGAGGAAGCGCGAAAGATAGGCGGAATAGAATTTTTGGCTCAAGGGACTTTATATCCCGACGTGATTGAATCGCGCTCCGCTTTCGGAGGGCCATCCTCAACGATTAAAACGCATCACAACGTCGGGGGCCTGCCCCTTACGATGAAATTGAAATTGGTCGAACCGCTGCGAGAATTATTTAAAGATGAAGTAAGGCAAGTAGGTAAAGAGATGGGTCTTTCAGACGAGATAATATGGCGCCAGCCGTTTCCGGGTCCCGGCTTAGCTATAAGGATTATCGGCGAGGTTACGAAGACGCGCCTTAAGTTATTAAGGGAAGTCGACGCCGTAGTGCTCGACGAGATCCGAAAATCCGACATGTGCCGTGAAGTTTGGCAGTCATTTGCGGTCCTGTTGCCCGTAAAGACAGTTGGAGTGATGGGAGACGAAAGGACTTACGAAAACGTAATCGCGCTTCGCGCCGTTACCAGTCTTGACGGTATGACTGCGGATTGGGCTAAACTTCCTTATGAATTGTTGGGAAAGATTTCAAATAGAATAATAAACGAAGTAAAAGGGGTAAACCGAGTCGTATACGACATAAGTTCAAAGCCTCCTTCAACTATCGAGTGGGAATAAGGTATTCAAAAATGTTACACTCCGATTTTGTGCATCTTCATGTTCACTCGCAGTATAGCCTCTTGGACGGCGCGTGTCTAATTTCAGACCTAATAGATTTAGCTCTGCAGCATAAGATGCCCGCAGTTTCGTTAACCGACCACGGCAATATGTTCGGAGCGATTGAATTTTATACCGAAGCAATGGCGAAAGGCGTAAAGCCGATTATCGGCTATGAGGCATATGTTGCACCCGCCTCCCGATTCGAAAAAACAACGCAAGGCATTCAAGAGGCATCTTTCCATTTGATACTCTTGGCGAAGGACGAAGCGGGCTATAAAAATCTTTTGAAGCTGGTTTCATTTGGTTACCTTGAAGGATTTTATTATAGGCCTCGTGTAGACAAAGAATTACTTTTGCAACACTCGAAGGGTTTGATCGCTTTATCAAGTTGCTTGCAGGGGGAGATACCGTACCTTATCGTCCGGGATAAATATGAAGAGGCAAAAAAGGTCGCCTCGCATTATAAAGATATATTCGGCGCGGGTAATTTTTATTTGGAGTTGCAAAGGAATTTAATTCCGGAACAAGATATAGCAAATAACGGAGTCTTAAAAATTTCCAAAGAACTTGATATTCCAATTGTTGCCACTGGCGATGTCCACTATATCTCAAAGCGCAGTGCGCGAGCGCATGAGGCCCTGCTTTGCATACAAACTCAAACGACATTAGACGACCCAAATCATATGAAGTTCCAAACGGATGAATTTTACTTTAAATCTCCGGATGAGATGAAACAACTATTCGCCGAAGTGCCGCAGGCTATAATTTCAACGCTTGAAATCGCGGAGAAATGCAACCTCGAATTGGAGTTCAACAAGACGCACCTGCCGCATTTTACTCCGCCGGAAGGAAAAACCCGCGACGAATATTTAAGGGAACTTGCGGAAGACGGATTGAAAAAACGCTACCAGATTATAGATGAAACGGTGCATAACAGGGTCGAGCATGAATTAAAGATAATCAAGGAGACGGGTTTTACCAGCTATTTTTTAATAGCCTGGGACTTTATTCATTATGCTAAATCGAAAGGGATCCCCGTAGGGCCGGGCAGGGGTTCCGCGGCCGGCAGCGTTGTAAGTTATGCTCTAGGCATCACAGATTTAGACCCCATAAAGAACGATTTGATATTCGAGAGGTTTTTAAACCCCGACAGGGTAAGCCTGCCGGATATCGACATAGATTTTTGTTACGAGCGAAGGGGCGAAGTAATAAATTATGTAGTTGAGAAATATTCCAAAGAAAACGTAGCTCAGGTAATTACCTTTGGCACAATGCAAGCCCGCGCTGTAATAAGGGATGTGGGGCGAGTGATGGCTTTAGGTTACGGAGAAGTGGACAGAATAGCAAAACTTGTTCCGTCCGATCCGAATATCACATTAGAAGAGGCAATCAAAGGGGAGCCGGAATTGCGAAATATGTACAAGAGCAATCCGAAGATAACCCAACTTATCGAGACATCTTTAGCGCTCGAGGGTTTGACTCGTCATGCATCAACCCATGCCGCCGGAGTGGTAATTTCCGACGAGCCATTAACTAATTATATACCGCTGTTTAAGGCGGGAGAAGACCAAATTTCGACCGGTTATTCTATGTCTTCGCTTGAAAAGATAGGCCTTCTTAAAATGGATTTCTTGGGGTTACGCACCCTTACCGTAATAGATGAGACCGTAAAGATAACTAAGCGGACGAAAGGCGTAGAAATAGATATCGAAAATATTCCCCTGAATGACTCCAAAACATTTGCGCTATTATCGCGCGCGGAGTCGCTCGGGGTGTTCCAACTAGAAAGTTCGGGGATGAGGGAGCTTTTGCGAAAACTGAAACCCAATAAATTCGAAGACATCGTCGCCATTTTAGCGCTTTACCGTCCCGGACCTATAGGAAGCGGGATGGTCGATGACTTCATAAAAAGAAAGCATGGACAGGTCCCGATAAAATACGACCATAAACTGCTTGAGCCGATTTTAAAAGAGACCTACGGCATTATAGTTTATCAGGAACAAGTCATGAGAATAGTCTCCGAGCTGGCGGGGTTTACTATGTCCCAGGCAGATTCTTTGCGACGGGCGATGTCGAAGAAGACCCCTGAGATAATGGAACAGGCTCGTTCCAGTTTTATTGAAGGGGCAACGAAAAAAGGGATCGAGAAAAGGACTGCCGAAAAAGTTTTTAACCTTATCGAATATTTCGCCGGTTACGGTTTTAATAAGTCGCATTCGACGGCATATGCCTTGATTTCGTATCGAACGGCACATTTGAAAGCGAATTATCCGGTAGAATTTATGACGGCCCTTCTTACTTCGGAACGCGACAATATCGAGAAGGTAGCTTTTTATATCGAAGAGACGCAGAGGATGGACATTAAAATTTTACCGCCCGACGTGAACGAGAGTTTTTCGAAATTCACGGTGGTAAGCAATGCCATAAGGTTTGGCTTAAGCGCCGTCAAGAATGTAGGTCGGGGTGCCATAGATTCGATTATAACGGCAAGAAATAAGGTGGGGAAATTTAAATCGCTTTATGAATTTTGTGAATATGTCGACTTAAGATTGGTAAACAGAAAGGTGCTCGAAAGTTTAATCAAATGCGGGGCTATGGATACGTTTAGCCTCCATAGATCTCAATTGACGGTTATGATCGACGATTCTCTTGAAACTGCGTCAGCGCTACATAAGGAACGTCAAAATGGACAACTCTCCTTCTTCGACGAATTCGGGGCCCACGCTAAAATTCATTCAAAAAATCGTGAAATTCCAAAAGTTGCTGAATGGCTTGAAAGCCAATTATTGGCGTACGAAAAAGAGATGCTAGGGTTCTATATAACGGGTCATCCATTAACTAAATATGAAAAGCTATTGAAAAATTATGTTACCACCTTAATAAAAGACCTTAACAGAAAAAGGGCTGAAGAGGAAGCTATTTTGGGAGGCATAATCTCAAAAGTGAAATTCACGACAACGAAGGCGAAGAATGAAAAGATGGCCATTATGAGTTTGGAAGATTTAAGCGGCCAGACCGAAATTTTGGTTTTTCCAAGCGTTTTTAGTTCAACGGAGAGATTTATTAGAAAAGACGCCATTGTATGCGTTAAGGGCAGGGTAAACTTAAGAGAGGAAAAGCCAAAATTAGTTGCTAATGATATTATCCCTGTCGATGAATTACAGAGGAAATATACCCAGGCAATCATCATCAATCTTGCTACTACGGGAATAGATGAAAAATCTCTTACAGACCTAAAGGTAATTCTGCAGTCTCACACCGGGGCAACTCCAGTCTATCTAAACTTTAAGATGGCCGATGGCAAGAAAGTTGAGGTATCGGTCGAAGATAAGCTTAGAGTCGAACCCTCCGATCAACTAACTCTTGAAATAGAGAAATTACTGGGCGATGGAACCGTATCTTTCAAGACATAGGTAGAGTCTTGTTTTTTGCTTGACAAACCCTTTCCTAAATGATAATTTACTAACTATAATAAATATAAGAAGTTACGAAATAACCAAGTTTAAGGAGGGTTACAGATGACGAAGAAAGAGATAGTGCTAAAGATCGCCAATGAGAAAGGATTAAAACAAGTAGACGTAAAGGCGGTGGTGCAACGGGTACTTGATGTTATAACTGAATCGCTGACAAACGGCGAGACCGTCGAACTTAGGAATTTCGGCATCTTCAAGGTAAAATCCCGAAGAGGGAGAACAGGCAGAAATCCGCGCACAGGAGTAACCGTTCCGGTACCGCCTAAAAGGGTAGCGGTTTTTAAGCCGGGATTAATTATGAAACAGAAGGTGAAATAACCCGCCTCTTTTCCCCTATGAAAAAGACAAAAACGCAACTGAAGGCATTGCGGGGGACTAATGATCTCCTCCCACAAGAAGCAAAACTTTGGACGATTTTGGAAACAAAGGCCAAAAAAATTTTTGGCTTATTTGGTTATGAAGAGATAAGAACCCCTATAATAGAGGAATTGCCGTTGTTTGTCCGCTCAATCGGCGAAGGAACTGATATAGTGGAAAAACAGATGTATACCTTCCTTGACAGGGGCGAGCGTCCAATTGCTTTAAGGCCCGAGGCCACAGCTTCTGCGGTCAGGGCTTATTTAGAGCACGGAATGGATAAATCAGGCGGTTTAGTAAAGTTGTTCTATATCGGCCCGATGTTTAGGGCTGAACGACCGCAAGCAGGTCGAGCAAGACAATTTCATCAGATAGGCGTTGAGGCTATAGGTTCATATAGCCCGTATCTGGATGCGGAGATAATCGCTTTATTAAGCAAAGTTTTGGATTCGTTTGACATAAAGGGTTACAAAATAAAATTAAATTCGCTTGGTTGCGAGAAAGATAAAAATGAGTTGTCGAAAGGATTGCGGAAATTGTTGAAAAACCGAATTACGAATTTCTGCGAAGACTGTAACGCCCGCTACAAAAAGAATGTGCTTCGCGTGTTGGATTGTAAAAATGAGAAATGCAGGGATTCTTTAAGGGCGAACTTTAAAGGCACAAACGATTTTCTTTGTCCGGAATGCGGAACGCATTTTGATTCCGTCAAAGATGCGTTAGGTATATTAAGAGTAGATTACGAATTAGAGCCTTATCTGGTTCGGGGGTTAGATTATTATACGAAGACGACCTTCGAAGTTTCTCATCGAAAATTAGGTGCTCAGGACGTGATTGCCGCCGGCGGCAGATACGACAACTTAGTTTCGGATTTGGGCGGTCCGGAAAAAGGCGCTTGCGGTTTCGCAATAGGCGTGGAAAGGACCGTAATGGCAATTGAAAGCACTCCTGGAAGCGGCGCGGCGATGGACATATATCTTGCGACGATTGGCGAAGCGGCATATAATCTGGGGTTTAAATTGACAATGGAATTACGGAATTCTGGTATATCGGCCGAATTAGATTATGAAGGAAAATCCCTGAAGGCACAGATGCGGGCAGCCAATAAACTAGGCGCGCGATTAGTGGGCTTAATAGGGGATGACGAGATAAGGGATAAGAGCATTACCTTGCGAGATATGAGCACGAAAGAGCAAAAGGCAATACCGCAAAGTAACTTCATAAGCGAAATTCAAAGGATGTTATCTAAATAAATGAAACGAACTCATACCTGCGGAGAATTAACAAAAAAGGATATAGGCAAGAAAGTTACGCTGTGCGGGTGGGTTCATAAGAGGCGCGACCACGGAGGTTTGATTTTCATAGACTTAAGAGACAGAGAAGGCATGACGCAGATTGTTTTTAATCCAAAAAAATCGAAAGATATCCATGAAGCAGCGGGTGCCTTAAGGAGCGAATACGTTATCTCCGTTGAAGGCGAAGTGGAACATAGGCCCGCAGGGACAGAAAATCCGAAACTGAAAACCGGCGAGATAGAAGTATCGGTTGGCAAACTCATAGTTTTAAATCCGTCGCTTACTCCGCCGTTTGAGATTGAAGATGAAAGCCAAATTTCCGAGGAATTGCGTTTTGTGTATAGGTTTTTGGATTTAAGGCGAAAGCCCTCTCGTGAAAGGCTTTTTATTAGACATAAGATACTTCAAACAATCCGCATTTTCTTGGATAAAGAGGGTTTTATAGAAGTGGAGACCCCGATTTTGACTAAGTCAACGCCTGAAGGTGCTAGAGACTATCTTGTCCCTAGCAGGTTAAATCCCGGCAAATTTTATGCCCTACCGCAGTCGCCCCAACTGTTTAAACAGATATTGATGGTAGCCGGATTCGATAAGTATTTTCAGATAGCCAAATGTTTTAGGGACGAGGATTTGAGAGCGGATAGACAACCCGAGTTTACCCAACTCGATATGGAGATGTCATTCGTTGACGAAGACGATATATTCGATATAACCGAGAGGTTAATGAAAGATATTTTCAAGAAGGCGATCGGCGTTGATTTAAAAATACCTTTTTCGCGATTGAAATATCACGAGGCAATTGAAAGGTTCGGGACAGATAAGCCGGATACCAGATTCGAGATGGAGCTTGTGGATTTAACCGATATTCTAAAAGGCAGCGAATTTCAGGCGTTTGAAAAAGCCATAAGCCAAAACGAAGGCATAATCAAGGGGATAAACCTAAAGGAAAAAGCGGATATTTCCAGGGGCGACATCGATTCTTTAACCCAGCTTACCGTCCAATTCGGAGCTAAAGGATTGGCGTATTTTAAAGTTGCCGATAGCGGGATAGAATCTCCAATAGCGAAATTTTTTAACGATAAGCAGCTGAAGATGGTTGTAGATAAGACGGGCGCTAAAAAAGGAGATTTAATTCTTTTAGTCGCAGACAAAAAGGGGACGGTAAATGAAGCCCTCTGCCAACTTCGTTTAGCGCTTGCGCAAAAATTTAATCTAATAAAAAAAGAGGCATTCAATTTTCTCTGGGTCATCGATTTTCCCTTGTTTAAATATAACGAAGAGGAAAGACGTTTGGAATCCGAACATCACCCCTTTACCGCGCCATTTGAGGATGATTTAGCATTTATGGAAAGTGACCCGCAGAAGGTCAGGGCAAGGGCGTATGATTTGGTCTTAAACGGCGTTGAAGTCAGTTCGGGGTCGATTAGGATTCATGATAGGGCTACGCAATCGCGGATTTTTAAAGCGATCGGACTAAACGAAGAGGAGGCGAAAAATAGGTTTGGTTTCTTATTGGAGGCGTTTTCCTACGGCGCGCCCCCTCACGGCGGAATTGCCCCGGGCTTGGACAGGCTTATCGCGATGATGACGAATGCGACGAGCATAAGAGAAGTGATTGCGTTTCCGAAAACACAAAAGGCGGTCTGTTTTTTAACCGGAGCGCCGTCTGAAGTATCGGAGAAACAGTTAAAAGAACTCGGTTTGACTTTAAAAAAATAAAAAGTTAAAATAAAAAGAAAGGAGAGGAGGAAAATATGCGACGTTTATTTTTAATTTCGTTAATCGGGATTCTCGTTATTTCTTTGGCAAGCTGTTCGGTAAATACAAAACTCATAGAGAGGGAAAGGGTTGACCAGGAAATTGTCTCCGCCGGCAATCAAGGGTATTTAGTAGGGACGCCGCCACCGGCAACATCGAGAAAAGCAACAAGAGAGTATTATGAGTTACAGGTTGAAGTTCCGGCGGTAATCGAAAGAGAAAGTAGGGTCCCAA
>CAZXJX010000033.1:0-10075 GCA_964641235.1 uncultured Planctomycetia bacterium | reverse complement strand
AGCGAGGATGAAGCCGAGTGAGATTTTCCCGCTGGAGAAAATCGAACGTTCCCGCAAGAAAACAAGCCGAAGCAAATAGAAACCTAGTTAGAAATTTTAATGACTAACGATGTAAACCTTTTGAGGTGCAATTTCGTCTAATGTAGTGAAAGGAGGAAAAGTAAGATGAAAGGGTATAAGCAGTTAGTGATAGCGGGAATTGTAATTTTGGCAGCGGCTCTAATCTCCGGCAGTATTGGGTATGCGATAGGCAAGGCAAACGCAAAAGCATGGGGTCCGGGCAAGAAACAATTGGCTAAGATAGCGCGCGCTGATTTTCCGGCAGGACTTTCGAGGGCAGAAAAGATAGAGAAGTTGAAAAAAATATACCGCAAGGACCCTCAAGAATTCAGGGAGACTTTAGAGCATAGAGGACAGATGTTACGAGAGAGATTGGCGCGGCTTAAGGAAGAAGACCCGGTGAAATATAGAGAGGTTCTTAAGAAGCAGATAGATAGGTTAGAGACAACGCTGGCGAAGTTAAAAGCGGAGTTGCCGGAAAGCCGCTAAAGAATAATGCAGAATCGGGAATTAGAATTACAACTTGTAAAACGCGTAAAAACGGGTGAACGCGCCGCATTTGACTGCATCGTCGATAAATATAAAGGGAAGGCGTTCGCCCTCGCGTTTAATATCATAGGAAACTACGAGGACGCCAGGGACGTTTTACAGGAGGCATTTGTCAAGGCCTATATAAATATTAATAATTTTAGAGAAGACGCAAATTTCTACACTTGGTTTTATAGGATATTGGTAAATCTATGCAGAGATTTTTTAAGGAAGAAATCAGCGCAAAAGCGCGTGTTAGTAGAGCCGCTGAAAATGCAGGACAACGAGGAGGAAGCAGTCGATGTCGCGGATACCGGCCCGGATCCTTCGCAGGCGGCTTTGAATAAGGAAATAAAAGAGACGGCAGATCAAGCTATAGATTTATTGCCGGAGAAACAAAAAACCGCTTTTATATTAAAGTATATTCAAGGTATGAGATTAAACGAAATTGCGCAGATTCTCGATTGCGATGAATCAACGGTAAAGGTGCATCTGTTCCGCGCGGTGCGTAATTTACAGAAGTCGCTCGCACCTTATTTATCGATATAAGGAGGCAATCAAGATGGCCACCTATAAAAAAATTATCAAACTGGTTTCAAAGTATAGAACCCCGAAACCTTCGCAGGAATTTTGGGAGGATTTCGATAAGGGGTTAGAACGGAAATTAGATGCCGTAGACATACAGAGATCCCGGCCTTCTATATTTGCCGATAAGATAAAAGATGCCTTTGAAAGGCTTTTCCGTCCCGACATTAGGCCGGCGGTGGTTGCAGTTTCCCTGATAGTTATGATTATAGGCGCGACTCTATTTTTCACAAAATATCAGGGTATGCGTTTCGAACCCGTCGCCGCTTTATCCGACGAGGAATTGGTAGACGAATTGACAATAATAAACGGCCTTGCCAACGAAGTAAGCCAGCTTCCCCAAGAAGGCGAAGTAACAAACGGCATTCTCGATGAATTGGAACTTCTCTACGAGATAAACCCCTCCTTTAAGCTTAGTTGACACCTTCCTTAATGTGTGAGAAAATATAATTGACTTTTGAGTCGGTTAAATATAAAATATTATGTCTGCAAGAAAACTAAAGAAGGAAGAGGTATAGAAGAATACGATGCCAAAACTTAAGATAGGTTTACCAAAAGGTAGCCTGCAGGAGGCTACCTTTAAAATGTTAAAGAAGGCGGGATTCGCGGTTTCCGCATCGGAGAGGTCGTATTTTCCGTCGATAGACGACCCTGAATTAGAGCCGGTCCTCTTAAGGGCGCAGGAGATGTCCAGATACGTAGAGGACGGCATCCTCGACTGCGGCATAACCGGCAACGACTGGATTTTGGAGAATAGCTCCGATATCGTGCGCGTCACGGAACTTGCCTACGCAAAGCAGAGCTTAAGGCCAGTGAGATGGGTCTTAGCGGTGCCTGAAAATTCCAGCCTTCGAAAAGTTGGCGACCTTAAAGGGAAACGGATTGCGACCGAATTAGTTAATGTAACGAAGGATTTTTTAAGGAAAAAAAAGGTAAAAGCGGACGTCGAATTTTCTTGGGGCGCGACCGAGGCAAAGGTCGGCACCGGCCTTGTGGACGCAATAGTAGAATTGACCGAGACGGGCTCTTCTCTTAGAGCGCACAATTTAAGGATAGTGGAGACGATTTGCGTGTCGACGACCCAACTGATTGCGAACAAGAACTCTTGGAAGAATTCCTGGAAAAAATCCAAAATAGAGAAACTCGCGATACTTTTGAAAGGCGCTATATTGGCTGAGGAAAAGGTCGGCCTTAAGATGAATGTCTCCCTAAAGAATTTAAAAGCGGTTTTGGACGTTTTGCCCGCTATGCGCCGCCCTACGATTTCTAATTTAAGCGCCTCAGGATGGGTTGCGGTTGAGACGATTATAGATGAAAAACGGGTCAGGGATTTAATACCTCAATTAAAGAGGGCAGGGGCGGAAGGGATTATCGAATATCCGCTTAATAAGGTTATATATTAGGGACACCTCCCTTTTTATGCCTCTTATAAAAAAATAGGATGTGTCCCTATTTAAGGGGGGTTAAGGCAAGATGCCGTGCGGAAGGAAGCGAAAAAGAAGGAAGATCA
This sequence comes from uncultured Planctomycetia bacterium, assembly GCA_964641235.1. Lineage (GTDB taxonomy): Bacteria > Omnitrophota > Gorgyraeia > Pluralincolimonadales > CAZUZR01 > CAZXJX01. Next base: position 7,392 of record CAZXJX010000033.1, on the reverse strand, counting down.
GGACGCACAAGAGAAAGAAAAGATTGCGACGAGATAGGCATAAGAAGAAGTAACTTCCTTAATAAGGCCTACTTTTCAAGTGAAGAAATATATAAAAGTCTTGCTTGGGGGGATTAGTTTTTTTATCCTCTTCAAAGAAGTTGCTCTCTACGGTCGGTCTTCAGAACGCCTCTCCGATTACGATACCTTTATTTTAGGAGATACCTTATCTAATAGGACTACGACAGCGAAGGGGTATGCCCATTTTGTAATGGGCGCAATATTGGATAGCGAGAATAAATTCAAGGAAGCCATCGAGGAGTATCAAAAAGCACTCGAATACGACTATAACGCCTCGGCTATACATACGCGGTTGGCATTAGATTACATTAGATTGGCAAAGAACGAAGAGGCGGTGGAGCATTTAGATGCCGCGATAAAGTATAGCCCGGACGACTCGAGGGCAAGGTTTATCTTGGCGCTTCTCTATACCGTTACAAAAAAATTTGACCAGGCCGCCCTTCAATACGAAGAGATTATAAAAAAAGATCCGCACGACCTAAAGGCACTCGCGTCATTAGCAGACCTATATATCATACACGAGAAATTGAAGGAGGCCGCGTCGGTTTATGAGTCGATCTTAAAAGAGAAGAAAGGTTCCAGCCTAGTCCATTTTAATCTGGGAGTAATATACAGCAGATTAGACCGACTGGATGATGCGATTGCCAATTTTGAAGAGGTGATTAAATTAGAGCCGAATTACGCGGAAGCGATTTTGAGCAAAGCGATAGTACACGAGATAAAAGGCGAACGCGATAAAGCCGAAGCGGGCTATAAAAGGGTTTTAGAATTAGAGCCGTTAAATACCAAAGTCTATGGGTTTCTCGCTCAGCTTTATTATCGGGAGAAAAAGATAGACGATGCCATATCGACTTATAAACTCGTTATAGATTTAGAACCGCAGGAGACGGATGGTTATCTGGAGTTGGCGTATATTTATTTGAGCGAAAAGAAGAGTGACGAAGCAATCGGGGTTTTACAAAAAGCAGAGGCTTTAGAGGACAAAGAGAAGTTAAATTTAATTTACCTTGCGTTGGGAGTGGCGTATTCGCAAAAAGAGATGTGGGCGGAATCGATAAATTCACACAAAAAAGTCGTCAAGTTAGCGCCGGATGATGACGACGGCCACTTCTATTTGGGCTCAGCTTACGAAAGGCAGGGGCAAAGAGATTTGGCGAAGCAGGAGTTAAAGAGGGCCATCGAGTTAAATCCGAAACATGCTGAGGCGTTGAATTATTTAGGCTATATGTATGCCGAGGAAGGCGTAAAGTTAGACGAAGCGATAGAGTTGATAAAAAGGGCTTTGGAAGTCGCCTCAGATAATGGCGCATACGTGGATAGCTTGGGATGGGCTTATTATCAAAAGGGGATGGTGGAGGAGGCAGTTATCCAACTCGAGCGTGCAATTCAGTTATACGAAAACGACCCCATAATTTATGACCACTTAGGCGATGCGTATCACAGAAAAGGCTTGGAGGAAAAAGCGAGGCAAGCGTGGAAAAAGTCGTTAGAATTAGCGCCGAAACAAGAGAGCGTAAAAGAGAAGTTAGAAAAATCAGAGAGGGCCGAGAAAAAATGAAGCGGCCGGCCATCGAAGAACTAAAGGGAGTTGCCAAAGAGATTAGAAAAGATGTTTTGAGGATGCTCGCAGAAGCGGGCTCGGGGCATACATCAGGTTCGTTATCTTGCGTCGAGGTTATCGTTTCGCTTTATTATTATAACTTGCGGCACAATCCAAAAGAACCGAAGTGGCAAGAGAGGGATAGATTTATTTTATCGAAAGGCCATACGTGCCCTTCGCTTTACGCGGTCTTGGCGCACAGGGGATTTTTCCCACGCGGCGAACTTCTGAAATTAAGGAAATTAGGCTCTATTTTGCAAGGGCACGCCAGTTTATTTACGCCGGGATGTGAGGCGTCGACAGGTTCACTAGGACAGGGGCTTTCCATCTCGAACGGCATTGCCCTTTCCGCACGGCTCGATAAAAAAGATTACAGGGTATATTGTCTTTTGGGCGACGGGGAGACAGACGAAGGGCAAGTTTGGGAAGCGGCGATGACGGCAGGCCATTACAAAATAGATAATCTGTGTGCGATATTGGATTGCAATAAACAGCAGATAGACGGATGGACGAGCGATGTAAAAAATTTAGAGCCGATAAAGGAGAAATGGACGTCGTTCGGTTGGCATGCAATTGAGATAGACGGCCACGATTTTAAACAGTTGATGGACGCTTACGATGAAGCCGAGTTGATAAAAGGCAAACCCTCGATTATTATCGCCCATACCATAAAAGGAAAAGGCGTCTCCTTTGTCGAGAAGGATTCGATCGCCTATCATGGGGTTGCGCCGAAAAAGGCCGATTTAGAAAAGGCGCTAAAAGAAGTGGAAGAAGGAGACTAGGATTTATGCCGCAACTAAAACCCACTCGCGATGGATTTGGTGAAGCGTTAGTTGAATTGGGGAAGACAAATAATAACGTCGTCGTTTTATCCGCCGACTTGACACAGTCTACCCGCGCAGGGTGGTTCAAAGAAAAATATCCCGAGAGGTTCTTCGATTTCGGGGTTGCGGAGCAGGATATGTTTTCGACCGCTGCCGGATTTGCTTTATGCGGGAAGGTTGCGTTCGCGTGTACTTTTGGCGTTTTTGCCTCCGGCCGCGCATGGGACCAGATAAGGCTTTCGATATGCTATATGAATTTAAACGTAAAAATCGGCGGAAGTCACGGCGGGATTTCGGTCGGGCCCGACGGCGCTTCGCATCAAGCGCTCGAGGAGATAACCTTGATGCGCGTTTTGCCGAATATGACGGTAATCGTTCCCTGCGACTGCCTCGAGGCGAAATTGGCGACGATTCAGGCGGCATCGTATCCCGGCCCGGTATATTTAAGGTTGGGACGCGAGCCGTTCCCGATTATTACGAATGAGAATGAACCCTTCAGGATAGGCGATGCGCTTGTTCTAAGAGAGGGATATGATTTAACTATTATTGCGTGCGGGATTATGGTGCACGAGGCATTAAAAGCGCACGATGAACTGAAAAAAGAAGGCATAAGCGCCAGAGTTATAAATCTTCATACGATAAAACCGATAGACAAAGAGGAGATTATAAGGGCTGCCAAAGAAACCCGCGCCATAGTTACTGCCGAGGAACATTCTATAATTGGAGGGATGGGTAGCGCTGTTTCTGAAGTGGTATCGGCGAATTATCCCGTTCCGATAAAGATGGTCGGCATTAAAGATAGATTCGGAGAATCGGGCGAGTCCCTGGAACTGATGAAGTATTTCGGTTTGAATTCCGAAGGAATTGTTAAAGCGTCACAGGAAGCATTGAAGCTCAAATAATGAATGATCTCCTTACCCTAAAGTCTCCCGCCAAAATAAATCTACACTTAAGAGTCCTTAGAAGAAGGCCGGACGGATTTCACGATATAGAAACGATATTTGAACGCATAGACCTTTGCGATGAAATAAAATTAAGACCGATAAAGAAAGATATCGTTATCTTATGCGACCATCCAAAGGTCCCTTGCGATTCGCGCAATTTAGTATATAAAGCAGCAAAAGAGCTTAAAGAAAGATATGGCATAACCTCAGGCGTCGAGATAACCTTGAATAAAAAAATTCCTGTAGCAGCGGGTTTGGGCGGCGCAAGCTCGAACTGCGCGACTTGTTTACGCGGCTTAAACGAACTTTGGGGCTTAAAATTAAAAAAAGACGAGATTTTTCGTATAGGAAGTCAAATAGGTTCCGACGTCGCATTCTTTCTCCTAGATATCGGAAGGGCTTTGGGCCGCGGCAGAGGAGAAATCTTGAAAGAATTACCGAAAGCAGAGAACTTTTGGTACCTTTTGGTAAATCCGGGTTTTGAAGTATTGGCAAAAGAGGCGTATTCCGCCCTAAATTTGGGCTTGACACATACGGGCAATAATAGTAAAATTGATTTAAAATCCTTCGGTAAGATCAGCTTCGAGGACCTGAGGGAGCTTTTATTTAACAGCTTGGAAGGCCCGATAGAAAAAAGGTTTAAAGAGGTCCAAGAAGTTAAGTCAGCGATACTAAAAGCCGGGTTAAAGACATCATTAATGAGCGGTAGTGGGCCTACGGTATTTGGAATCGCCGCAAGTAGAGAGGAAGCTCTTGGGGTGAAGGAGAGGCTCTTACTTAAGGAGGGCTGGCAGGCTTTCGTAACAACAACATATTGGTAGAATTAGCCAAAAGCCAGCCATTTTCATCTATGGTGAAGAAAGGAGCGGGGTAAATGGAAATCACCGAGGTCAGGATTTTCATGAAGGAGGGGCAGGACAAGAAATTAAAGGCATATGCTACGGTAACGTTTGACAACTCATTCGTCGTCAGGAACGTCAAGGTCATCGAGGGACAAAAGGGTTTATTCGTCGCTATGCCGTCAAGGAAGATAAAGGAACCTTGTCCCAAATGCAACTTCAAAAACGCAGTGCATTCCAAATTTTGCAACAATTGTGGTGCGAACCTAGAGTCATTGAGCCGCCCGGTAAGGGATGTACAAGATGAGACAAGGGAACGCCAGTCAGAGCACAAAGATATCGCCCACCCCATAACCCTCGAATGCAGGGAATATATTCAAAAGAAGGTCCTCGATGCCTATGATGCCGAAAATAAAAAAGGACCTTCTTTAGGCCAACATAAAGTAGAAGGCGGAGAGGAAGAATAATTAAGTAAGTTTTCTTCTGCCCGGTAGTGTAAAGGTAGCACACGAGAATTTGGATCTCGGCGTTGAGGTTCGAATCCTCACCGGGCAACCAGAGTCAGTTAATTTGTTCGCTAGTTTGTTAGTTAATTTATCCAAAAATAGGAGCAAAAGCGATGGAGGTTACACTAGCAGTACTTGCAGATTATGCAAATGTTTCAAGAGAGGGTAAATTAAATATCTTAGGAATTTTTGATATTATTCGTGCTCGTGTTTTCCCTACCACACATTCACAACTGCTGTTAGTTATGAGTCTAGAAGCATCGATAGCCGAAGTTGGTCAATCTAAAACCGTAGAAGTTAAACTTATGAATGAAGATGGCAAACAACTTTTTGGAATCAGTGGGCAGTTAGAACTAAAAGGAGCACAGCCCGGTGAATTGATTAGAAACAATCACATTCTCCAACTTAACAACCTGGTATTTGAAAAACTAGGGAATTATGTATTTCATGTTTTTGTTAATGGAGAGTTGAAACGAAGTGTTCCTTTTAAAGTAATTGAAATTACTTAAGTTAAGATGATGGAATTATTAATCATGACTAAAGCAGAAAAATTATTAGAAAGAATGCGCGCTACTAAAGAAGGCTGGAGGTTTAATGATTTAGATGAGTTGTACAAAGGTTTTGGCTTTGAAGTACATCAAGGGAGTAAGCACGCCTTGTATATTCATCCTAAATTTTCTGAACTTAGAGCGACCGTCACGAGGCATAGAACCTTAGCAATAGGTTATATACAACATGCTTTAAAATTGATAGATAGGCTTAATGAATTAAAAGGAGAGAAAAAATGGTAAAAAGAATAGAAGAATATATGAATTTAAATTATTCAATTGAAGTAGTGCCAGATCGAACTACCGATGGTTTATTATGTTATAGAGCATACCATCCAGAACTGCCTGGGTGTATGAGCCACGGTGAAACACCTGAAGAAGCAATTGCAAATTTGACGGAAGCTCGAAAAATTTACATTAAAGTTTTATTAGAAAAGAATCAGTCTATTCCCTTACCAAAGTCATCTTCCATGGTTCTTTGGGCAGTGATAGATGTAGGTTCATATGAAATAGAAGAAGAAAAAACTTCGTTGCCAGGGGAAATAAATCCTATTTTTTCATTAGAGTTAAATAAAGAAGAAATTTCTATTTCGTAACGTAATAATGAGAAATCCCACGTAAGTTATAAAGTTAAAGATTAAGGAGGAATTATTAAGTGGCGGAGAGATGTTCATTCTGCGGGAAATCCCGCGATAGAGTAAGAAAATTATTTTCAGGACAGGGTGCATATATTTGCGAGAGCTGCGTTAAGCTTTGCAATCAGATACTCGCAAGCGACGAAGAAGAGGAAGTAAAATTAAAACGCGAATCGCGCATTAAGGAATTCTTAAAGCCCGCCGAAATTAAACGTCAATTAGACCAATACGTGATAGGCCAGGAACGCGCCAAAAGGCAACTTTCGGTCGCGGTTTATAATCATTATAAAAGGATAATAAACCAAGCCGCTCATCGCGATGTCGAATTTGAAAAGTCCAATGTCTTGTTAATCGGACCTACGGGTTCCGGCAAAACGTTGATGGCGAGGACGCTGGCTAAAATTTTAGACGTTCCCTTTACGTTGTGCGATGCCACGCCTTTAACCGAAGCGGGATATGTCGGCGAAGATGTCGAAAATGTTTTGCTTCGTCTTTTACAGACCTGCAATTACGACGTGAAACGCGCTCAATACGGGATAGTTTATATCGATGAGATAGATAAGATCGGAAAGACTCAAGATAATGTTTCAATTACGCGGGATGTATCGGGCGAAGGGGTCCAGCAGGCATTGCTTAAAATTTTAGAAGGAACGACAGCGAACGTCCCGCCGCAAGGGGGCAGAAAACATCCGCAACAGGAATATATACAGGTCGATACTACAAATATACTTTTCATTTGCGGCGGCACATTTTCGACATTGGATAAAATTATAGAACGTCGGATAGGAAAGAAGACGATAGGGTTTGCGGCATATGCGGACGACCCGCAGGTAACAAAGGCCAAAAGATTAGGCGATACATTAGCGCAAGTTGAGCCGGAAGATTTATTAAAATTCGGAATGATACCCGAATTCGTCGGCAGGTTCCCCGTCGTCGGGACCTTAAATCCCCTCGATGAGAAGGATTTGGTCGATGTGCTGCTTAAACCTAAAAATGCCCTTATAAAACAATATACGAAATTCTTCGAGATGGAAAATGTAAAGTTGACGTTCTCCGACGAATCCTTAGTTGTGATTGCGAAAGAGGCTCTGCATAAAGGCACAGGCGCTCGCGGATTGCGTTCAATTTTAGAGGAAGTAATGCTTGAAGTTATGTATGAATTGCCGTCTCAGACAGAGATAGCGGAGTGCGTTATTACGCCCGAGTGTATTACGCGCAGGTCCAAACCGATTTTGATAGCGCGGGGCGAAGATAAACGCAAGATCGCTTAAAATAAAAATATGAGACCACAAGATTACACGAGATTGACACAAGAGAAAAATCTCGTGAAAATCTGTGGTTTAAAAGTAGGTAAAAATTGAAAAGTTGTGGTTGCGTAATTTTAGCTGCGGGAGAAGGGACGCGTTTTAATTCCGAGACGCCGAAGGTATTATATG
>CAZXJX010000032.1:0-10433 GCA_964641235.1 uncultured Planctomycetia bacterium | reverse complement strand
ATATTAGAGAAGGCATACGTCGGCGTTGGAGTAGTAAGCGAGAAGATAATCGACGAGATAAATATATTCCAAGCCACGCATCGGGCGATGGAATTGGCGATATACGATTTAGGAATTAGGCCGGATTACGTGTTGGTCGACGGCATAACCCACCCCAAAGTCCCCTATCCCAAATTGGCGATAATAGACGGAGAATCGCATTCGATTTCGATCGCTTGCGCCTCGATCATCGCTAAAGTTACGAGGGATTTGATAATGTCATATTACGATATGGTTTATCCTAAATACGGTTTTGCTAAACATAAGGGGTATGGCACAAAAGTGCATTTAAGGGCGATAAAGAGATACGGGCCCTGTCCTATACATAGGTTTACCTTTTCTCCGATAAGATGAAACTATTTTTAATCAGGCATGCCGAATCTATATGGAATAAAGAGCAACGCATTCAGGGCAGGAAAGACCCCGGCTTAAGCAAAAACGGCATACGCCAAGCCAAGGCCTTAGCGAAGAGGTTAAAAAAAGAACGCATTCAGATTATTTATGCCAGCGGCCTGAGGCGTTGTGCTCAGACCGCTAAGGTTATCTCGAAAGAGACAAAGGCCCCCATAAAGTTCCTTCCCGAAATAGAAGAGATAATTTTAGGCGAGTGGCAGGGAAAGACCGTCCAACAGGTTCAACGCGAATATCCAAAGGTCTATAAAGATTGGCTTGATGCCCCGTCAAGAGCACGGATCCCCGGTTGGGAGGGGATACCTAAATTTATGAAGAGAATTAATAGGGCGTTCGAATCTATTTTAGACGGCGATTCTGCAAATTTAATTTGCGTCGTGACGCATTGGGGGGTTATCGCGGCATATTTTTCAAAGGTTTTAAATACGGATTTCGATTGGTTTTTTAAGACGGTCAGAGTAGATAACGGCGGCGTAAGTAAAATCGCCTATAAGGACGGGCATCCCGTCATTCAATATATAAATGACACGCGCCATTTAATTAAATGAAACTGGGTGGCGAAAAACACAATATTAAGGATTTTTCTCTCAGGGAATTGGAGGCAGAGTTATCAAAGTTAGGAGAGAAACCTTATAGGGCAAGACAGATTTTTGAATGGATTTACCAAAAGGGCGCGTCAGATTTCAACGAAATGTCAAACCTTCCCGCCTCTTTACGCGAGACCTTTCAGCAAAAATTACGCATCTCATCTTACAATATAATTAAAAGACAGATATCAAAATTAGACGGCACGAGAAAATATCTATTTGGGTTAGAAGACGGCGAAACGATTGAAGCGGTTTTAATTCCCGCACAGGGCCGCAATACCGTATGTCTTTCGTCTCAAGTCGGATGCGCATTCGGTTGCAGGTTCTGCGCAAGCGGGCTTGCCGGTATCAAGAGAGATTTATGTTGCAGTGAAATTTTAGACCAGATCCTTGGCATATCCAATGATTTAAAGGGCGAGAGGATAACGAACGTCGTTATGATGGGGATGGGAGAGCCGCTGGCGAATTATGATAATGTTATGAAGGCAATTGCGATTTTAAATTCACCTTTTGGTTTTGGGATAGGGGCTAGGAAGATTACGATTTCGACATCGGGATACATTCCGGGCATAAAACGTTTTATGAAGGAGAAGTCGCAAATTGAATTATCGGTCTCTTTGCACGGCGCGACCGAGGAGGTCCGCTCTTACCTTATGCCGATTAATAAGAAATATCCATTAGAGGAACTGATGAAAGTCTGCCGCGATTACGTTAAAGAAAAAAATAGGATAATAACTTTCGAATACGTGTTAATAAAAGATGTAAATGCTTCGCGTGAAGATGCGAACGCGCTTTCGAAACTGTTAAGCGGTTTGTCCTGTAAAGTAAATTTGATTCCGTTTAATCCCGTTTCGAACTTTGATTTCCTGCCACCCGCCGATAAAGATATAAAAGAATTTCAGAAGGTCATCAAAAATAGCGGTATAAATTCCACGATAAGAACCCAACGCGGCGCAGACATCGCCGCCGCCTGCGGCCAACTTCGGTTGCGGGAGGCGAAAGAATAATCTTTAATTTTGAGGTAATTTTTATAATATAGCGTAGACGAAGAAAATAATTGTTATTGAAAATAGTTAGGGTTGTGATATAATAAATTTAGAAATAAAGAAGCTCGAACAAGGAGGCTGCAAATGGCTAAAAGGGAAAAATTTAAACTTCCCAATGGTGATTTAGTGGATGCAGAGCAAATGGAAGCGATTCAGAGTAATGAGCGTTGGAATGAATATTTTTTAGAGGATAATTCTGTGATCAAAATGAAGTTAGTAGTTACAAAAATAGTGCGCTTGGTAGGTCAATATGACCAGGCTGGTAATCCTATTTATTCTATTAATTCAACTAATGTTGTATCTGTTGATTGTCCCGATAGTCTAAAGAAGAAATAATCCAAAATTATACAATGAAAATTTTAAGCAATAGAATAATAGTTCCGCTTAGCACCGAAAAACAAATCTCTAGTATTAAAAAAGTTTTTCTTGACGAATGCATTCTATTCAAAAGCGACATTGAGGAATATGAATTAATAATCATATTAAGACCAAAGAAGTTGGGTAGAATTGCTCTTCCGGATAGTTCGGTATTGCCAGTGGAATACAATCGTTCGAATAAATTATTTTCTATAATAAGGCACTATTTATCTCAAGCGAAATGTGTTGAAAAAATATTGTTTTTAAAAGAAGATGACATTTTTCATATTTGGACAATTATTTCTGATTATTATAATGAAGATAATAGAAAAGCGGTATATAAAAAAGAAGGTGAGTTAATGGATTTTTTATCTAAAGCAGATTTTAATTTTGATTTTTATTTAATAGAATCTGTAGATGTAGAAGATGTATTGTCATCGGGAGCAGTCATTATATACGATAGGCCTAAAATTTAAATAATGAATAAAATCGAACATTTAAACAAGGCTTTGCATAATGAATCTTTTTTTAACAGCTTAGATATTGATACTACTAAATTTAAAGATTGGGTTGTTACGGGTATTTTTTATAGCATCAATCATTATTATCAAGCTTATTTTGCGGTATCAGATAAACATGCGTTTACTCATAAAAAATTAGATAAGTGGATTAAAATTGACAAAAACATAGGTAATACTTACATAGATTATCGAGCATTAAAACAGTATAGATGGGAGGCTAGTTACAAATCGAGAGACTTTTCTCCTCAACAAATTAAGACTACAATTTTGCCAAAATTCGAAAATATTAAAAAGCAAATTCCACTTGCTTAAAAAACGATCTACACACTTTCCAATTCGATATCTTCTACAACTCATTTCTGTATTTCTCCACGTACCTTGAAATTTAACGTCTCGCGCAGAGCCGGTTTATGACGCAGCCATATATTTATACCTTAAGCGAGTAATAAAAAAGGCCAAGCGAGACTTAAATTTCAAGGAGAGATTGCTTCACTACGCTCGCAATGACATCCCACATATAATTCTTGACGCAACTCATTTAATTTCATATAATAAAAGTTTGATATGTTCATTAAGAGACCGCATTCGACAGTTGAGATTGCCCGGCTGACGCATCCTAAGCAGATATTAGAGGTTGCGACAAAAGCCGGTATCCGCGGCGATGAGCTTGAGCTCTACGGAAATTACAAAGCCAAAGTCTCTCTAGGCGTTTTAGAAAGGTTAAAAGAGAGGCGCAACGGCAAGCTGATTTTGGTATCTACGATTACGCCTACAAGATCCGGAGAGGGTAAGACTTGCGTTTCAATCGGGTTGACTCAGGCTTTGGGACATCTTAAGAAACGTGTTTTTCTATGTTTGCGCGAACCATCATTAGGCCCTGCATTCGGATTAAAGGGCGGCGGTTGCGGCGGCGGATATTCGCAGGTTATTCCGATGGAGGACATAAATCTCCATTTTACAGGCGATATCCACGCAATAACGGCAGCGCATAATTTATTGGCCGCAACAATAGACAATCATTTGGCGAAAGGAAACGAACTTAAATTAGATTCGAAAAATATTATTTGGCGTCGGGCAATAGATTTATGTGACAGGAGTTTACGCGACATACAAATTGGATTAAGCGAGGGGGCTGTAAAAAGGCGAAGCGGTTTTGATATTACCGCTGCGTCCGAGATAATGGCTTGCTTGGCTCTCGCTATGGGGCATAAAGATTTAAAAGAAAGACTTGGGAAAATTATCGTCGGTTTTACGAATAAAGGAAAACCGATTGCTGCTTACGATTTAAAGATCCTGGGCGCCATGGCTGCTCTTTTGAAAGACGCAATCAGGCCTAATTTGGTTCAAACCTTAGAAGGCCAGCCCGCGTTTGTTCATATGGGGCCTTTCGGAAACATCGCTCACGGCACAAACAGCATTTTGGCGACTCAGATGGCGCTAAAGTTAGCAGATTATGTCGTAACCGAGACGGGGTTCGGAACGGATTTAGGTTTTGAAAAATTTTGCGATGTCGTTGCAAGGCAGGGTAAGTTTAAACCGGATTGCGTCGTCGTTGTCGTTACGGCGAAGGCATTAAAATCGCACGGCGGCTTAAAGGATGAGGAATTGGATAAAGAGAATTTGGGAGCGATTGAAGCGGGATTCGGGAATTTACAGCGCCACATCGAAAATGTGAAGAAGTTCGGACTTTGGCCGGTCGTAGCGATAAACAGATTTCCAAATGATTCCGATAAAGAATTGAATAAAATTAAGGAGTTTTGCAAAACGCAAAATGTTTTAGCTGAAGTCGCAGATGTCGTGGCAAAGGGCGGAGAAGGCGGGATTAAATTGGCAGAGGCGATGCTTGCCACATTGCAGGAACATCCTTCAAAATTTAAGACGCTTTATGAATTGGGCATTCCGATAAAAGAGAAGATAGAAAAGATAGCGAAAGAGATTTACGGTGCGGAGGGGGTTGTTTACGTCGGGGTTTCAGAGGATGACATAAGATTTTTGACAGAACTTGGATACGATAAGTTGCCGGTTAATATGGCGCGGACGCATTTATCGTTTACCGACGACCCGAAGGTAAAAGGGGCGCCGAGCGGCTGGCGTCTGAAAGTCCGTGAAGTTAGAGTTTCTGCAGGCGCCGGCTTTTTAGTTGCTTTAACCGGCGAATTAAACCTTATGCCCGGAATGCCAAAAGCGCCGGTTGCTGAACGCATAGATTTGGACGATGAAGGAAGGATTTCGGGGTTATTTTGATGGCGACGATAAATTCCAAGGAAAGGATCGATTTTTTCATAAAGGAATTACAGGCTAAAAAACCTTCGCCCGGCGGCGGTGCCGTTGCGGCTTTAGTCGGCGCTCTTGGAGTCGGACTGATTATGAAAGTCGCGAATTATACTTTGGGAAAGAAAAAATATAAGCGGCATGAAAAAGAGGTAAAGGTCATTTTAAATAAAGCCGGCAGGTTAAAGAATAAATTATGCGCTCTTATTGAAAAGGATGCGAAGGCATACGAGGCATATTCCAGGACGAAATCAAAAGCGACGATTAAAAGGGCTACGCTTTGCGTTGAAAACATTTCTAAATTATCGAAGGACGGATTGAAATTTTATCAACGGCTTAAAGGGATCGGCAATATAAATTTGAAAGGCGATTTGGATGCCGCGGGTATATTCTTAAACGGTTCTCTCAAAGTTGCGGATGAGTTGATTAGGTCAAATAAAATGTCATTGCTTCGTCCGCCGACGATACGTCGGAGTCCTCGCAATGACAGGAGCAAGAGGTAAGATGCCGGCAAAATTATTAAGCGGGAAAAGCATAGCGAATAGGATTAAATCGCAGTTGAGGCGCGAGGCCGCATTAATTAAAAGTAGATTCGGCAGAGCGCCGACGCTTTCGGTCATTCAAGTAGGAACTGACGGCGCCGAAACTATTTATATCCGGTCACAGGAAATTGTGGCGAAAGAATTGGGAATAAATTATAAATTGGTGAAACTTAGCCGTTCAATTTCTCAGGAAAGATTAATCGCAAAGATAAAAGAATTGAATAAAGATAAGACGGTTACGGCCCTTATGCTGGGCTTGCCGCTTCCGAAAAGAATAGATTTAAAAGAAGTTTTATTTTATGTCGACCCTGCGAAGAATGTGGAAAAGGTCAACCCTACCGCTTCTTCGGTGATAGAATTGATTAAATCGACGGGCATAAGCCTATACGGCCGAGAAGCGGTTGTGGTAGGCCATAGCGAGCTCGTCGGAAAGCCGATTGCGCTGGCGTTATTAGACAGGTTAGCCACGGTAACGGTCTGTCATATCGGCACCGCAAAGAGCGGAAACCTAAAAGGCCATATAAATCGCGCTCAAATTTTAGTCGTGGCGGTCGGCAAGCCGAATGTGATAAAAGGCAACTGGGTTAAGCGAGGGGCTATCGTCATAGACGTCGGTATAAATAAGGTCGGCAAAAAAATTGTGGGTGATGTCGAATTCGAAAACGCGAGACGCAGGGCAAATTTCATAACGCCGGTTCCCGGCGGCGTAGGCCCTTTGACCGTAGTTATGCTGATGCGAAACTGTATAGAATTATTCAAGAAACAGAACCAGGGACGGTTCTGGCGCCAATCGGGAAGGTGTCCCTAGGAGGCTAAGATGATAATTACGAAGCAAAAATCGCTGGATGGAATTTTAAATCACTTGGGCGATGCAAAAAAAATTTTCATCGTTGGATGTGCGCAGTGCGCGACGGTCTGCAAGACGGGCGGCGAAGATGAAGTAAAGTCGATGAAAGCGTTTCTGGAAGAGCACGGAAAAGAGATTACGGGAGTAGAAGTTTGGGACCCGCCGTGCCATTTATTGGAGGTAAAGAGAAGAGTCCGCGAAAGCAAAGAGGCGATTTCAAAAGCCGATGCGATTTTATCAATGAGCTGCGGCGACGGAACGTATACGATTTTTAAAGGCACCGACAAAAAAGTTTATCCCGCTTCCGATACTTTATTTTTAGGCGAAGTCGAAAGGGCGGGCAATTTTAGCGAGGCGTGTTCTCTATGTGGGGATTGTACGTTATACGCGACGGGCGGATATTGCCCGAATACGCTTTGCGCCAAGGGGCTTCAGAACGGCCCTTGCGGCGGCGCAAAGGACGGCAAATGCGAGGTAAGCCCCGACGTCGATTGCGGTTGGATTCTGATTTACCAGCGGCTAAAAGATATCGGCGAATTGGATAAGATGAAACAAATTTATCCGGCGAAGGATTATTCGAAATCCGTCAAGCCGAGAAAGGTAATTTTAGGCGAAATTGCGAGAAAGAGGATTTAAATGACATTCAAAGAAAAAATAAAATCTAAGAAATTTGTGATAACCAGCGAAATAGGACCGCCGAAGGGCATCGACGTAAAAGATATCTTGGAAGATGCCAAACTGGTAAAAGGCAGGGTCGATGCTATAAACGTGACCGATTTACAGAGCGCTGTGATGAGGCTCGGTTCGCTCGCGGTATGCCATTTATTAAAGGACGAAGGTTTAGAGCCTATCTATCAGGCAACTTGCCGCGACAGGAACAGGCTTGCGCTGCAGTCTGATATTTTATCGGCGGCAGCACTGGGCATAGAGAATATTTTAGTTTTAACAGGAGATCACCCCTCACGCGGAGACCATCCCCAGGCGAAGCCGGTTTTCGATTTGGATTCGGTGCAGTTAATTGAAGTCATAAAGACTTTGGAATCGGGCAAGGACATGGCCGGAAAGGAGTTAAAGGGGACTCCGAAGTTCTGCGTCGGAGCGGTTGTGAATCCCGGGGCAAATCCGCTTGAGCCGGAACTTATAAAATTCGAGAAAAAAGTAAAAGCAGGCGCGGAATTCTTTCAGACTCAGGGGATTTATGATGTGAAAGCATTTGCGGAATTTATCGAGAAGACAAAGAATTATAATGTCGCCATAATTGCGGGAATAATCTTGCTTAAGTCCGGCGATATGGCTCGATATATGAATAAAAACGTCGCGGGGATATTTGTGCCTGATAATTTAATCAAGGAAATTGAAAGCGCCGGCGACAGGCAAGCAAAATCGGTCGAAATTGCGGCTCGGCTGATAAAAGAACTGAAAGGCCTCGCGCAGGGCGTACATATTATGGCAATAGGCTGGAATAAACTCGTCCCCCGCGTTTTAGATGCGGCTGGCCTTTAAAGGGAGCGGAACATCACGTTCTTAAAGAATATCTCTATAAAGATCCCGACGGATTTGGTACTTTCTCGCCTTAAATTCGCTAAATATAAGACGAAGGCAGATAAAAAGGTCTCCGCGCTTATAGCAGATGTTATCGAAGAAGGTTATGCATTGCTTGAGCCGAAGGCCTCCTATGAGATATTCGATATTAAGAAAAGCGGAAGAAAGATTAAGCTTGTAGGCGCTAATTTCACAATCGAAAGCAAATCGCTTGCGAGGCATTTAAAGGATGCTTCGAAATTAGCGTTGTTGGTTTGCACAATCGGAAGTGAATTGCCGAATAAAGTTAACGAATATGTCGCAAAAGGCGAAATCGCCCGCGCGACGATTCTGGATGCCGTCGGGTCAGAAGCCGCGGAAGCGCTCGCCAAGGAGATTGACGATTTGATTAAGGAGGAGGCCGGGCGCGAAGGGTTTACTACTCTGATGAGATTTAGTCCCGGATACGGCGATTGGACGATTTTTAACCAGGCGAAAATATTAAAGATTTTAAAGGCGGATAAATTGGGCGTAAAATTGACCAAGAGTTTTATTATGGTTCCTCAAAAGACCGTTACGGCTTGTATCGGTTGGGTTAAAAAAGGTCCTCGTCCGATTAGGAAGGTATATGAAGGATATATTAAGTCGACTAAAAGATGAGATATTAATTTACGACGGGGCAACCGGAACGCTCTTGCAGGAGAGCGGCGCCTTAAAGGCGGGAGCCTGCCCCGAAGAGTTGAATCTGTCTAACCCCAAAATTATTAAATCGTTTCATTTGGATTATATAAAAGCCGGCGCCGATGTGATTGAGGCGAATTCGTTCGGCGGCAACAGGCTGAAGTTAAAGGCATACGGCCTAGAGAAACAAGTACACAAGATAAATTATGAAGCGGCCAAAATCGCCAAGAGCGTAGCTTGCGATAAAGTTTACGTAGCCGGGTCGGTCGGTCCTCTGGATAGGCAAATAAGACCTTTGGGCGATTTATCTTTTGATGAAGCGGTCGGATTTTTTAAAGAGCAGATAAAGGCGCTGAAAGAGGGCGGTTGCGACCTGATAATTTTAGAGACGTTCGCGGATATAAAAGAACTGAAAGCGGCTTTTGTCGCCGCAAGGGAAACGGGAGGGCTTGCGATTCAGGCTCAGATGACATTTGAAGGGGGCGAGCGCACTAGTTACGGGACCCCGCCGGAGGTTTTTGCCGTCCTATTTCAAGCTTTGGGCGCGGATATAATCGGAACAAATTGTTCGACGGGCCCGAAGGAAGTGTTGAAAGTCATAAAGGATATAGCGCCGTTCACAAATAAGTATATTTCCTGTCAGCCGAATGCCGGGTTGCCGCAATTGCGCGACGGTAAAACATTTTTTCCCGAAAGCCCGAAATCATTTGCCAAATATGCTGTTGAATTTGCCAAATTGGGAGTTAATATAATCGGCGGATGTTGCGGGACAACGCCGGAACATATAAGCGAGATAAAGTCGTCATTAAAAAATAGAGTGCCGACGAAAAGAAAATATATTCCGGCATTCCGTTTATCGTCCCGTTCGAAGGTGGTAGAATTAAACGCAAAAACCAGGCCGCTTATTATCGGAGAAAGAATAAACCCTACGGGCAAAAAGGAATTACAGAAAGAGATAAGAAGGGGCAAGACTTTTATTATAAGGCGCGAGGCATTAGAGCAGACGAAAAAGGGCGCGGATATTTTGGACGTTAACGTAGGCGTGCCTGAAACCGACGAACCTAAAACCATGGCGCAGGCGGTAGAGGCGATTCAGGGAGTATGCGAAACGCCCCTTTCGATAGACAGCTCAAGTCCGAAAGCGATTGAGGCGGCACTAAAGGAAGCGGATGGCAAACCCTTGATAAATTCGGTAAACGGCGAAAAAGAAAAGATAGATTCTATTCTGCCGTTGGCAAGGAAATACGGCGCCGCAATTTTAGTTCTGACGCTGGATAAATGCGGTTTGCCGAAAAATTCGGATGAGCGATTGAAGATTGCAAAGAGAATTATCGATAAGGCAATAGCGATAGGTATTTCAAAGGAAGATATCGTCGTTGACCCGTTGACCTTGACAATTTCGGCAAAACCGGAACAGGCGAAAGAGTCGCTATTGGCAATAAAGAAATTGAAAATAAAAGGTTATCCTGCTTCCTTGGGGGTAAGCAATGTATCGTTCGGCCTTCCGAACAGAGGAAGAATTAACGCCGATTTCCTCTCTTTGGCGCTTGCTTTTGGGTTAGATATGGCGATAATAAACCCGAGCGACGACGCGATGTTTCGGGTCGCGA
>CAZXJX010000031.1:0-10533 GCA_964641235.1 uncultured Planctomycetia bacterium | reverse complement strand
ACGAGATGGTCGTGATGATGATGGCCGATCAGATGTTCGTAATAGACCTTGCCCCTTTCGAAGTCCTGTTTGGTTAAAAGTTTTGCCTTTGATAGCAAAAATAGCGTCCGATAAACCGTAGCCCTGGAGACCGTCGGGTCTGTCTTCTTCGATAATGCGAGCATCTCCTCGGCGGTAAAATGTTTATGGGTTGAGAACGCCGCCTCGACCACTGCAAACCTCTGATTGGTGAGCTTTAAGCCCTCTTTTCTTAAATATTCTTCGAACGCCTTGATCTCTTCGTGCATCCGGTCTCCTAATTGAGATTAAGTCTCAAATATAGGACAGTATATATTAACGAAATTTTTTTGTCAAGAGAAATTTTTCTTTATGCGGTTCTCTTTCTTAAAATTTAAGGCTCAATAATATCCAACTTGCCAGTTCATTTCGATTGGTGTATACTTAATAGCAAATGAAACCTGACAAAAATTATATTCTATATTTCTCAGTTTTTGCCTTCGGCTTCGCATCGATGGCGGGGCAGATATTGCTTTTGCGCGAGCTTATCGTGGTCTTCTACGGAAATGAGCTTTCGGTCGGAATAATGCTCGCATCGTGGCTATTCTGGGTAGCGATTGGCAGCTGGGTAATCAATAATATTTCGCACTTGATAGAAAGCGCACTTAAAACGAACGGCCCTCCTTACCTTCTATTCTCCTCGCTCTTGATTGCCGTTTCGATAATCTTGCCTCTTTCGATATTCCTTGTACGAAATATAAAGAATTTCCTGAACGTCTCGGCCGGAGAAATAATAGGATTGATCCCGATGTCGATCTCTTCTTTCTTTGTCCTTGCCCCGGCCTGTCTTTTATTCGGTTTTCTGTTTGCCCTAAGTTGCAGGATCGTATCTTATAAATCCGAAAGGGCGCCTATCGATGTTGGTGTAATTTATATCATAGAGGCAACCGGAGCTTGCGTTGGAGGATTGGCTTTCAGCTATCTTTTTATTCATATCTTTAAGCCTCTTCAAGTAGCTCTGTTTTGCGGAGTTCTAAATATATGTGCAGCGCTATTTATAATTGATATAAAAGCTAGGCCGTTTAGATGGTGGATCGCATTTTCATTGACGCTGTCTATCCTTCTCTTCTTTATATATGGGGCAAATTCCCTCGACTTTCGTATGAGGCAAATACAATGGAGAAATTTTAAATTGATAGACAACAGGGATTCCGTTTACGGCAACATCGCACTTACGAAACTGGATTCACAACTAAACCTATTCGAAAACGGCCTTTTGGTCTCTTCTACTCAAGACCCCCTAACCGCTGAGGAAGCGGTCCACTATGCGCTATTGGAACACCCTAATCCAAAGACTGTTCTGGTAATAGGCGGTTCTTTAAACGGGAGTTTAGACGAGATTTTAAAACACCCCGTAGAGAAAATAGACTATGTCGAATTAGACCCGACTATAATGAAAGTGGCAAGGGGCAACTATCCGAAGGAATTATTAAAATCCTTGGAAGACCCAAGGGTAACTTTTCACCATATCGACGGCAGGCTATTCGTAAAAAAAATGAGCGCCGAAAAATCCGTTAAATACGATGTTGTGATTTTGATATTGCCGAATCCCTTTACCGCGCAACTGAATCGATTTTATTCTTTAGAGTTCTATCGAGAAGTAAAAACTATACTAAACGACGATGGCATATTATCCTTCGGCGTTTCTTCTTCAGAGAATTACATAAGTCCGCAACAAGGTCAATTCCTGGGATGCTTATATCGAACGCTTAAAAACGAATTTCAGGATATAAAGGTCTTGCCCGGGGATTATAATTACTTCCTCGCTTCGCCTACGAAAGGCATTCTAAGTTACGACCCAAAGATTTTGTTGGACAGATTAAAAGAGAGGAATTTGGACCTTAAATACGTCCGCGAGTATTATCTTCCGTTTAAATTGAATCCTCAGCGGATTGAATATGTTGAAAATGCGATAAAAGAGGCGCCCGGAACAAAGGTAAATTACGACTTTCGCCCTATCGGCTATTTTTATGATGTGGTCTTGTGGGCTACGCATTTTAAGCCCGATATAAAAAATTTTTTAGGGTATCTGGAAAAGATAACTTCAAAAACAATCGCATTTATTCTACTTTTAACATTTGCTATCTTATCTATTTTTCAATTTGTAACTAAAAAATTTAAGAATTTCCCGATCGCCGTTTCGATCGCAACGACGGGTTTTTCAGAGATGCTCTTCCAGATCGTGGTTATTTTAAGTTTTCAGGTAATATACGGCTATGTCTATTATAAAATCGGCTTGATATTTGCGACGTTTATGTTAGGCTTAATATTGGGCAGCCTACTTGCCATAAAGATATTAGAGAAGGAAAAAAAATTGTCTAAAATTTATATGGCGACACAATTTCTGATTTGCCTATACCCCCTTATCTTGCCGCCTATATTTATATCCTTAAGCCGTGCTCGCGCCGATATCGTACGTTCTTTTGGGGTTGAGACCCTATTTTCATCTCTGCCGGTCGTCGCCGGATTTATCGGCGGGCTTCAATTTCCAATTGCGAATAAGATATGCCTCGGGCAAAAAGGGCATATCGGAAAAATCGCGGGCTTTCTTTACGGGGTAGATTTACTCGGCGCATGTTTAGGCGCCCTATTGACAAGCGCAGTCTTAATTCCGATAATTGGAATAAATGCCGCCTGTTATCTGACGGGCTTCATGAATTTCCTTGTGCTTTTACTTCTTTTGATGGCCTCTCTCAAGGAGAAACGCAGACTATGAAAGAAAATTCTCTGAAATTAAAATCCAATGACCGCATCGCTATTGTAGGAGCGGGCCCCTCCGGAACGCTGTGCGCGAAATTTTTACTCGAGTACGCCAAAAGAAAAGGATTTAATTTAGAAGTTGTTATCTTCGACGGAAAAAAATTTTCCTCTCACGGCCCGCGCGGATGCAATATGTGCGCCGGCGTAATCTCAGAGAGCCTATTGACGAAACTCGAGAGCGCAGGAATAACGTTACCGGACAGATTAATCCAGAGGAGAATAAAGGGATATAAATTATATACTCAGGTCGGAAGCCTTCCCCTTTACAGCCCGAAGGGAGAAGAGAGAATCGTAACGGTTTATCGAGGCAGCGGACCTATCGATTCCGACTATCCGTTAGATGTCTCCTTTGACAATTATCTGCTCGAACATGTCGTAAATTTGGGGGCGAAGGTAATTCAAGAACCGGTAACCGATATCGAACTAACGAAGGATGGGCCGGTAATACTTAAATATGGCCGAGACGAAAAAGGTGATTCGTTTAAAGCGGAATGCGTGGTTGTTGCATGCGGCTTAAACAGCGGCCTGCTCGATAAATTACGCAATTTAGGATTTGGCTATCAGCTTCCTAAGATGATCAGCGCCTCACAAATTGAGCTTAAGGTGCCTGCCGAATTCATCAAGGAGAATTTTCAGG
Organism: uncultured Planctomycetia bacterium; assembly: GCA_964641235.1. Lineage (GTDB taxonomy): Bacteria > Omnitrophota > Gorgyraeia > Pluralincolimonadales > CAZUZR01 > CAZXJX01. The sequence goes on along the minus strand of CAZXJX010000031.1, from coordinate 7,079 downwards.
ATATGATACATGGGTATCTATTAAACTTGCCGCGCATTAGATTCGCGAGCATAGTGCCGAAGTCCGAACATCTTACGATAACGGTAATCGGCACTGAGGATATGAAGAAACAGGACGTCTGGAATTTTATCCAACACCTAAGTCAGATTAAAGCGCTGCCGCAAAACTTAAGGACTCCGTCGGACCATTGCCATTGTCACCCGAGGCTCGCTTTATCAGGCGCAGAGAATCCGTTTACCGATAGATTAGTCGTGGTCGGAGATGCCAGCTATTCGCGGTATTATAAAAACGGACTTGAGTCGGCGTTCCTGACGGCGCAATGGGCGGCGAGGACAATCGTCGAGCTCGGGATTTCGAAAGACGACTTCAAGGAGGGGTATCTTAAAAAATGCAAAAAATTCATCGGAAGCGATAACAGATACGGACAGATGGTATTCCGTTTAAATGATATCATAACGCGCTCGAAATTGATAACGGGGCTGCACCAAAATTATGCGGAGCGCGAACGCGCCTTGAACAAGCCCTTAAGATTAAATAAGGTCCTGTGGGATATATTTACCGGAGGAGAAACGTACAAGAAAATTTTCTTTCAAATATTAAGCCCGAGGCTGCAATTGAGCATGCTCGCATATACATTAAAGTCGTTTTTAACTTACCCCGTTACGTTAAAAATCCTAAAACAAAGGATGGGATTAGGGCCGCTTTCCGACGGTTCAACCGTCGTCATAATCGGTGGCGGGCCCGCCGGTTCAAGCTGCGCAATAGCGTTAAAAAAAGGCGCTGCTAAATTAAATCGAAATATAAACGTAATAATATACGAGCCAAAGGATTTTGATATAGTTCAAAACCAATGCGTCGGAGTCCTCTCTCCTCCTTTTGAAGAGGTTATGAAAGATAAATTAGGGATGACTCTGCCGAAAGAAATTATCCAAAGACAGATAACCTCATACGTGCTTCATTCCACGGATTCGGAAGTTAAATTAAGCGGGGAAGATAAGCTTGGCCCCACTTATTCAACAAGAAGAAAGGACCTGGATAAATTATTACTCGATGAGGCAAAGAAATTTGGGGTCGAAGTCATCGACAGAGAAATCCAAGAGATCGAGTTCTTCCCGGAATTCATAAGGATATTTAGCGGCGCAACAAATCATCAAGCGGATTGCATAGTCGGCGCATTCGGCGTGGACGCGGGTTGTCTTGAGTTATTGGAGTCTTATACTCCGTATCGGCGTCCGAAATTTTTAAGGTCGGTGATAACGAATATTTATACGGATACTAACTTTATAGAAGAGCGCCTTAAGAATAATATTCATGTATTTTTGATGCCTATAAAAAATATCGAATTTGGAGCGGTAACTCCAAAAGTTGATCACGTAACGGTTAACGTATGCGGAGAAAAGGTAGGCTCAAAAGATATGGATGAATTCTTAAGCCATCCGAACGTAAAAGGCTACCTTCCGCCCTATAAAAACTTGGTATATTACAAGGGTTCGTTTCCGATATCGCCGGCAAAACATTTCTATCAAGACAGATTTGTCTGTGTCGGAGACGCGGGCGGGCTCATACGGCCGTTAAAGGGAAAGGGCATAAATTCCGCTATATTGACCGGGCTTAGGGCAGCTCATATTATGTTAGAGGTAGGAATCTCCAAGGAAGCTTTCCACAGATACTACCAAATGTGCCACGATTTGATTGATGACGCACAATATGGGAAGGTATTGCGTTATCTTTGCAATCTATCTTTGAGCTTAAACTTGCTTGATGCACTAGTGGAACTTTCGAAGAAGGATTTAATACTTTATCGCGCTTTCTACAACATCGTCTCCGGACATGAGACGTATACTAACATAGTCAAACAGAGTCTAGATTTTAAGTTCGCTTTGCGGCTCGCCCTCGCTTCGGCAAAATCCATTCTTTCAAATCTGATGCCAAAGGCGCGGCCTTAATTTTTCCTCTCGAGGACGTAATCTGCGATATTATAGAATGTTTTTCTTAAACCGCTGTTACAACCGCCCAATTTCTCCTTGGCCAATCTTATATAATGCGAAGCGACATTTTTCGAGCGGATTATCGCTCCCGAATTTAACGCTTCCTCTTTCAATATCCGATGCGCCGTTTTTCCGCCGAGGGCGATTAACTCTACTATCTTCCTTCTATATATCTTATTCGCATTTTTAAGCAAGAAGATAATGGGAAGGGTCAATTTTCCTTTATCCATATCCTGTCCTATGGACTTGCCCAAATTCCCTTCGTCGCCGACCAAATCCAAACAATCGTCCACAATCTGGAATGCCAAACCTAAATTTAATCCGTAAACCGCAAGCCGGTCTATCCTCTCTTTCGTCGAACATCCTAACATCCCGCCGACCGCGCAGCAATCCGAAATCAAATAAGCGCTTTTTCTTTTGATAATGCCTAAATATTCTTTTTCGGTAACCTCGAAATTATAGGTGTTAGCCAGCTGGATTATCTCGCCTTCGCACATCATCCTCGCTGTCTTAGAGAAAACGGACAATATCTTCGGCTCGTTCACTCTTGAGACGATATTGAACGCCTTGGACAAAAGATAATCTCCGGCGATAACAGATATGGCGTTGCCCCATTTGGAATTTACAGTTTTTTGATTACGCCTTACGGTCGCCTCATCGATTATGTCGTCGTGTATTAAAGTCGCCGTATGAATTAACTCTATGGATACGCCGATGGATATCGCTTTTTCCAAATTGCCGTTGCCCTCAAACTTTGCCGAAAGGAGGACCAGCGTCGGCCTGAAGAATTTGCCGTGGGTATTAGAGATGTATTTTCCTATCCCTTTTATGGGCTCCGACTGCGCTTTTAGTTCGCTTGCGTATCTACGTTTCAGCATAGCGAGTTCGGCTTCGATAGGAGCGACTATCTCTTTTAATTCCATCCTTAGTTACCTATAAATTTTATTTTATCTTTTAATCCGGATGAAACCGCGGATTTAATATTGCCGCCTTCGTCGCTTATGATAACTGCTTCAACGTCGGGCAAGCTCTCCACTAACTTCATTCCTTCTTCCGGACCTAAAACGAATACGGCGGTCGCCAGTCCGTCAGCGGTTGCGGCATCTTTTGCCGCGACAGTTACGCTCGCAGGGATATCGCCTTTCGGAAAACCTGTCCGCGGGTCAATTATATGCGAATACCTTTTACCATTAATCGTATCATAATTCTCGTAATCGCCGGAGGTAGCAACTGCGCAATCCGCAACCTCCAAAACCGCAAAGGCCTTATCCTTATCCCTGGGATGCTGTATTGCCATTTTCCAATCTACTCTGTCCGGTTTCATACCTAAACAGAAAAAATCCCCTCCCGCCTCAACCATCGCAGATTTTATTCCGTAAGATTTTAATTTCTGAACTGCTTTATCGATTGCGTAGCCCTTCGCGATGCCGCCCAAATCAATCTTAACGCCGTCTTCGCTTTTTGCAACTTGATTGTTTTTACCAAATTTAATTTTCGTATAACCGACATATTTTAAAGCTTCCGCTATCTCATCGGCGGTCGGCATGCCATCTCTATCTCCGTCGCCGTAAAATCCCCACAGCTCCATTAACGGAAGGACCGTTATATCGAACGCCCCGTTTGATATGCGGCTTATTTCTTGCGAACGGGTAAGCGCTTCCATAGTCTCGGCGCTCACTTCTATCTCCTTGCCGGCTTTAAGCTTATTTATCTTGTTAACTTCGGAATCCTCTTTATAATTGCTCATCAATATATCTATCCGCCTGACTTCTTCAAACGCTTCATCAACCGCTCTCGTTATTATGGTCTTGTTTGCTTCCGGATTGAAAACGGATATAACGACACTCGTGCCCATAATCGATTCGGCGCGAGAATAAGGGTTTGACCTTACGCATCCGAGTATCGTAATTAAAAGAAATAACGAAAAAACAAAGATAATAAATTTAACCACAGATTTCACAAGATTATCACCAGATTTTTCTTGTGTTAATCTTGTGCCATCTTGTGGTTTCATATTTTAAATTCTATCTATTCTAAAAATATTCCATGCTCGTCTTTTTAAATTCTTTGGTCGAATATAATAATTTATATTCATTGATCCCTGTCTTCTTCGAAATATCGGCGGCTACCCTTTCGCATTCCTCTTTGGAACTTCCGTGTATCATCGCATATAAATTATACGGCCACTCTGGATAAGAAAACCTTTCGTAGCAATGGGTGATCTTTTTATACGACGCCATCAATTTACCGATTTCATTAACTCTATCGTGAGCCACAACCCAAACCGACATCGCATTAGCGGTAAACCCCACCTGATTGTGACGCAGGGTTGCGCCGAAACGCCTGATTAAGCCGCCTCTTTGATATTCGCTTATCCTATTTAATACCTCTTCTTCGCTTAAACCTACTTCCTTTGCCAATTGCTCAAAAGGGTTAAGCAGAAGGGGAAGGCCGCGGGATAAAATATTTATTAGTTTTTTATCTTTATCGGTTAATCTCACCGTTATCTCCCACTTCGAATTCAACGTTTATCTTAAATTGTTTTGTAACAGGCAAGTTTAAAATGGTCTCTATTCTACTCTTCGCTTTTATCTCTGCTAAAACCTCATTTAATGAATCGTCCGATGGCGCAATTAAAGTAAACCACAGGTTAAGGGAACCGTTTCTAAGATAATTATGCGTCACTCCTTTAAATTCGCCGACCAATGAAGCGACTTCGCTTAATTTATTCTCTGGGACTTTCATAGCAACGAGGGTACTTTTGTAATTTAATTTACGCGAGTTGAAATTAGCGCCGATCCGACGGACTATTCCTGTTTCCGCTAATTTCTTTACACTGTTGAAAACCTCCTCCTCGGAGAGATTTAACTCATCCGCTATTTTCTTATAAGGCCTGGCCAGTATCGGGAAATCCTTTTGAATTCTGTTGAGTATCAACTTGTCAACGTCATCCATACAAGCCGCCCCCTTAGGTTTCGCTTCTTTTGGAAGGTAGATACAATACGGCTCTTCGTCCAAATAATTTCCGGTTTGAGAATATGCGCGAGCGCGGCAGCCGCCGCAGACTTTTTTAAATTCACAGATGCCGCATCTGCCCAGCAATTTTGAGTCGTCCCTTAAAACTTTGAAGAGTTCGCTCTCAAACCAAATCGTCTTGAAATCTTGGCTTTTCAAATTGCCTGCCGCGATGGGAAGATAACCGCACCCGAATACTTCGCCCTTATGCGAGACAAAACATACGCCCTGTCCCGCAAGACATCCTTTCGTCATCGCGCTAAATCCGTCGGCCTTTAGCGATGAGCTCTTTTTATCCTTAGCGGCGCGCTGTCTAAGGACCCGATAATAGTGCGGCGCGCAGGTCGCCTTTATTCGTATCGGAAAATCTACGTGCAAATCGTAGAGGCGATTAAATGCCTCCTCGTATTCCCGAGGCGATATCTCATCGCCTTCTATTGACTTGCCTCTTCCGGTAGGAACGAGGAAAAATATATGGTATGCGACTGCGCCCTGTTTTAACGCAAAGTCACCGATAGCTTCCAATTCGTTCAAATTCTTTTTCGTGATAGTCGTGTTTATCTGAAGCCCTATGCCTGACTTCTTTATATTTGCTATTCCTTTCAGAGTCCTATCGAATGCCCCGGCTTCGCCGCAGAATTTATCGTGCGCCTCTGCGCTTGCCCCGTAAACGGAAACCGCTATCATTTTTATGCCGCTCTCTTTCAATTTCCTGGCAACCTCTTCCGTAATAAGGGTGGCGTTCGTTGCCAATGTCGCATTTAAGCCCGCTTCGGTTGCGTATTTGGCGAGGTCATAAATATCGTCTCTTAATAACGGCTCGCCGCCTGAGAATACCAGAATCGCTTTAGAAAACGACGCCGCTGAATCTATGAACCTCTTTACCTCGTCTGTCGTCAAATCTAAAGGAGAATGCGCCTTTAAAGCGGACGCCCTGCAATGCGGACATTCAAGATTACAAGCGCGTGTTGTTTCCCAAAATATCAAACGCGGTATGTATTCCACTTAGGAAATCTCCTCTTCGCTTAAATAGCATGCGGGGTCTTCTGCCCAGATATCGCCGAACGCCTTATATGCGCGAACTCTAAAGTTTCCGTTGCAGATATCGAAGTATTTACACAATGAACACTTTCCCTTGATATATTTTTTTCTGTCTCCTTTTAAAACGGCCATAACCGAATCGTTCGTATCGGCCCATATCTCGGAGAACTTCTTTGCCCTTACGTTTCCGAAAGAATAAAATGTCCAGAACTGGTCTGCGTGAACTTCGCCTAAATTATCCACACAAGCAATTCCGATGCCGGAAGAATTTCCGCCGCTTAACTTAAGCAATCTTAAAACCTCATCTGCCTTGCCATTGTTAGAATCTTTTATCTTCTTATACAGATATACGCTATCGGTATGATTATCTACCGTTAAAATTTCGATAGGCAACTTTTGCTTATGGAATCGCATAGTCTCATCGCAGATATAATCGATTATATCCTTCATCTTTAAATGAGAGAGGTCGTCGTTTTTCATATCGCTACCTCTGCCGGAATATACGAGATGATAAAAACAAGCCCTGTCTATTCTCTCCTTTTCCACCAGCGCAAAGATATCTTTCAGGTCGCGATAATTATGTTTCGTTATCGTAAACCTTAAGCCTACTTTAACCCCCACCTCTTTGCAGTTCCTGATTCCCCTTAACGCCGACTCAAAAGCACCTTTGCTGCCTCTAAATTTATCATTATTGGAACCTATCCCGTCGAGGCTTATACCGACATATGAGAAATTGGAATCCTTAATCTTAGATGCATTCTTTTTATCTATTAAAGTGCCGTTTGTCGAAAGCACAACTCTTAATCCTCGATTCACAGCATATTTGGCCAACTCGAATAAGTCATCTCTTATCAACGGCTCGCCGCCCGAAAAAAGAAGCACGGGTATTTTAAACTCCGCCAAATCGTCTATGAAGCGTTTTGCCTCTTCCGTCGTTAATTCGCCGTCATATTCCTTATTGTGAGAATCAGAGTAGCAATGGATGCAATTTAGATTGCAACGGCGCGTGCAATTGAAGACTACGATCGGCCTTCT
>CAZXJX010000030.1:3741-10731 GCA_964641235.1 uncultured Planctomycetia bacterium | reverse complement strand
GTCATCTTGTGATAGTCTGTGAAATCTCGTGGTTATGAAGTTTTCTTAAAAAGGAGGCGACGATGATACAAATAGAGTCACTATTGAAAGTAATAGTTCAGAAGAAAGGGTCGGATTTGCATATCTCCGCATATTCGCCACCTCTGTTGAGAATAGATGAGAAATTAGCTCCGATCGAACATACGCCATTGACTCCGGATGATTCAAAGAGACTCACCTATAGTATGTTAAGGCCGCAGCAAATTGAGAAATTCGAGCGGGAATTAGAGTTAGACGTATCGTTCGGGATAGAAGGGCTTGGGAGGTTCAGGGTGAATGTATTCTTACAAAGGGGAATTGTTGGTGCGGCGATACGGCTTCTTCCTTTTCGTATTATGACTTTCGAGGAATGTGGTTTGCCCGTGAACGTTGTTAACGATTTATGTAAAAAACCAAAGGGCTTAGTGCTTGCCACCGGCGCTACCGGAAGCGGCAAGTCAACGACTTTGGCGTCGATGGTAGATAAAATAAATTCAGAAAGGAACTGCCATATCGTAATCATAGAAGATCCGATAGAATATATTCACAAGAATAAGAAGGCACTCGTAGATCAAAGAGAAATCGGTTCAGATACTCACTCGTTTTCGCAGGCATTAAAACACGTTTTAAGACAGGACCCCAACGTAATTTTAATCGGCGAGATGCGAGATCTTGAGACGATAGAGGCGGCCTTGAACATTGCCGAGACCGGACATCTGGTATTATCTACGCTTCATACCTCTGACGCAGTTCAAACCATCAATAGGGTCATAGATGTCTTTCCCGCACATAAACAACAGCAGGTTAGGATTCAGCTTTCCTTCGTTTTGCTCGGCGTTTTAGCTCAGCAATTAATACCGAGAGCAAGCGGAGGGGGCAGGGTCCTTGCTACTGAAGTTTTGATTGCGAACCCCGCTGTTCGCAGCATCATTCGCGAAGCGAAGACACACCAGTTGTATTCAGTGGTACAGACGAGCCAGAAAGAGGGGATGAAGACAATGAACCAGTCTTTATATGAGTTGTATTTAAATAAATCGATCACTTATGAAGAGGCCTTCTCGAGGAGCACCGACCCAGAAGACCTAGACAGACTATTCAAGAAATAAGGCCTTAGGATGGTATCTCCGCGCCGAATAATAACCAAAACAATAGGGCAGCTGCTCCTTGAGAAGGGGATAATAAACCAAGCCCAATTGGATGAGGCATTGAAGCTCCAGAAGGAAAGAGGAGGGTTTTTGGGCCAGATTTTGGCCGGCCTTGGCTATGTTACCGAGGAACAGATAGCGCAAGTCGTCACTTTACAATACGGCTTTCCATATCTTCCGCTTTCAAATTATGAAATGGATGAAAAGGTGATAAATCTCGTTCCTGAAAACGTTGCGCGGCAATATTGTTTGATTCCTATCGATAAGATTTCGAATACCGTTACCATAGCAATGGCGGATCCGCTAAATGTGCACGCCGTTGAGGACATAGAAGTTATAACAGGTTGTAACGTGCAGATATTCATTTCGACAGCTACCGATATTAAGCAAACTATAGATAAATATTATAAAAAATAGAGTCAGAGAAAAGGAAAAATGTCCGCAGGGCTCAAGGAAAGATTAAGCGAGATATTAATAAAAAAAGGAATCCTGACAGAGGAGAAATTAAAACAAGCGCTTCAAGCGCAAAAGGACAGAGGCGGTGCTTTAGGCAGGGTTTTAGTTTCACTTGGTTTTATCTCTCAAAATGAGCTGCTTACAATTTTAAGCCAGGAATTAGGGATCCCCCCCATCTCTCTGTCCAAGTATAAAATCGACCCTCAGCTCACAAAGGTCATCCCAATGAAAATTGCCACCCATTATCAGATAATGCCAATTTCAAAAATCGGCAATACCTTGACCGTCGCTATGGCGGACCCATTAAATGTCTTTGCGATGGATGATATAAAACAGATTACAGGTTTAGAGGTTTCGCCGATTATAACGACAGAGGCAGATATGCAAGCCAGCATAGAGAAATATTACGGCAGCGCTGTGGTAGCGACGATCGAAAAATTAGTTAAAGAAACTGAAATCAAAACCTCTACAAAAGAGGAGAATGAAATTGACTTGGTAAATCTAAAAAGACTTGTGCAAGAAACTCCTGTCGTAAAGCTTACCGATGCGATAGTCGTGGAAGCCACAAAGGCAAGGGCGTCGGACATATTAATTGAGCCGATGGAGGATATCCTTAGGATAAGATATCGCATAGACGGCATATTCCAGGAGGCGCAGAGACTGCCTAAATCGATGCACGCGGGAATAGTCTCGAGGATTAAAGTTATATCCAATTTAAATATCGCCGAAAGGCGTTTGCCCCAAGATGGCAGATTTAAGATTAAAATTCAAACTAATCAGGTAGACTTTAGGGTCTCGACTGTGCCATCTGCGTTGGGCGAAAAGGTGGCGCTTAGGATTTTAGATAAATCGCAGGCGACGCTGGAGATAGACAAGTTAGGATTTGATGAAAAACCGATGGAAGAACTTAAGAAAGCAGCGAAGCGCCCTCATGGAATGATCCTGGTATGCGGACCGGCAGGTTCTGGCAAGACCACGACTTTATATTCGATATTGAAATTCATTGACTCCCCCGAGAAGAATTTCGTTACAGTCGAGGACCCCGTCGAATATCTCTTGTCCGGGATTAATCAGGTTAATGTAGCTGCCGATATAGGCCTTACCTTCGCTGCGGCGCTTCGTTCTATCTTGCGACAGGATCCAAACGTAATTATGGTTGGAGAGATAAGGGACATGGAGACCGCAGACATCGCAATAAAGGCAGCGTTAACAGGCCATTTAGTTTTAAGTACTCTTCATACAAATACGGTGACAAGTGCCATTATGAGATTATTGAATATGGGAGTGGAGTCCTTTCTTATAAGTTCCTCTGTAATTTTGGTGGCGGCGGAAAGGCTTGTAAGGAAGGTCTGTCAATATTGCAAAGAGGACTACGAGGTCCCAAAAGCCCATTTGGAGAAATTGAGGATAAAACTTCCCTCGCAGAATATGAAATTCTGTCGAGGCAAAGGCTGCGAGCGATGCTATAAGAGCGGCTATAGAGGCAGAATAGGTTTAATCGAGGCCTTGACTTTAAATGCGGAATTGAAGGATTTGATAGCAAAACGCGCTCATGAAAGTCAGATCTTCGAGGCCGCACGTCGGGCAGGGTTTGTGACTTTGAGGGAATGCGGATTAAAAAAGGTTTTTGATGGCACGACCACGCTGGAAGAAGTGCTTCGCGTCACGATGGGGGAACAGGATTAAGGATGCCCAAGAGTTTGAGGGAAAGGATCACCGAGGTTTTAGTGGATAAAGGATGGATATCGAGAGGGAAGCTCGCTGAGGCGATCAAACAACAGCAGAGAAAGAGCGGCAGCCTAAGCAGGATTTTAATCTCCAAAGGATTAATTAGCGAAAGCGATTTGCTTACGATATTTAGCCAGGAGTTGAACATTCCGCCTATCAGCCTTTCTAAGTACAAAATAGATAGAGACCTTATCTCGCTGGTTCCTGAAAAGATAGCCAGGCTTTATCATGTGGTCCCTGTCTCTAAGATCGGCAATCGCATGACCGTTGCGATGTCCGATCCTTTAGATATATTCGCTCTCGATGATCTAAAGATCTTAACCAAATATGACGTCGATCCGGTTATAGCGACGGATAATGATATATTAGATGCGATTTCAAGTTATTACGGAAGCGGCGAGGCGCTGATAAAAGAGATAATGGAAGACGTCAAAACGGAAGAATATGAGGTGTTGACGCCTGAAGCACAAGGGGGGTTCGATATATCCGCCCTGGCATTAGAAAGCCAGAAGGCGCCGATTCTCAAGATGGTCAATTTAATTATAAGCGAAGCGCTAAAGAGGAGGGCTTCAGATATTCACGTTGAGCCAACAGAAAATGATTTGAGGATTCGATATCGCATAGACGGAGCGCTCCATGATTTTTTACATTTGCCGAAGGAGAAACAAAACGCTATTCTTACGAGGCTCAAGATAATGTCAGAACTGGATATCACGGAATTGCGCTTGCCCCAGGATGGCAGGTTCAAGGTCAAGATGGAAGATGGAGAGATAGATTTCAGGGTTTCGGTTTTGCCGATAGTCTACGGGGAAAAGGTGGTTTTAAGGATTCTGGATAAATCGAGCATAACGATAGGCCTCAAGCGGCTTGGATTTTTGCCCAAGCCCCTTGAGGAATTGAAAGGGGCGATAGCCAAACCTTACGGCATGTTCCTCGTAACCGGACCAACTGGGAGCGGAAAATCGACAACATTATATTCAATTTTAAACATCATAAATGTCCCCCAGAAGAACATCATCACGATAGAGGACCCCATAGAATACGAACTTATGGGGATAACGCAGGTCCAAGTAAAGCCAGAGATTGGGCTTACTTTTGCAAACGGCCTTCGGGCATTTTTGCGACAAGCGCCCGATATCATTATGGTGGGTGAAATCCGGGATTTTGAGACCGCGGATATAGCGATAAAAGCCGCCCTTACCGGACAACTGCTTTTGTCAACGCTTCATACAAATGACGCCCCAAGCGCTATAACGAGGCTGATAGATATAGGAGTTGAGCCATTTTTGGTGGCTTCGAGCCTTATCTTCGTTTGTGCTCAAAGGTTGATGCGCAAAGTGTGCGACAACTGCAAAGAGCCAGTTCAAATTCCGATGGAGGTCCTGGAGAAATTAGGTTTTAAAAAGAAAGACAAATTTACCTTTTATAAAGGAAAGGGCTGTGCCAACTGTAACGCTACAGGCTACTTTGGTAGGTTTGGGATTCTGGAGACGTTGACCATCGATGATACGATAAGGGATATGATACTCGAGCGCGCCCATAGCGATAAGATAAAGGAATATGCTGTAACTAAAAAATCTATGATGACCTTGCGTGACGCCGCCTTGGAGAATTTGGCAATGGGCAATACCACGCTTGAGGAAGTTTTAAGGGTAACAGCTGGGGAGGAGTAAAATTGCCGCTATATAAATATGTAGCAAAAGATAGAGAGGGCAAGACCGCCTCTGGTTCTTTAGAGGCGATAAGCAGTAGGGAGTTGATAGATAGTTTGCGTAAACAGGACCTGGTGATAATTTCTATTACGGAACAAAAACAAAAGCCAAAGACAATTGCCCAAGGAAGGCAGAGGGTAAAATTAGATGACCTTGTGGTCTTTTCGAGGCAGTTGGCTACGATGGTGGACGCCGGCATCCCTCTCGTTGGCGCCTTAGATGCCCTGGAAGAGCAAATAGAAAAGAGGTCTTTCAGAAATGTGGTTAAGGCAGTGCGAGATAATGTTGAGGGGGGATTGAGCCTTTCTGAAGCAATGGCTAAGCAGCCCGATGTATTCTCATCTCTCTTTATCAGTATGATTAAAGCAGGGGAATCGAGCGGTCAGTTGGATGAAATATTAGACAGGGTGGCGACCTATTTTGAGAAGACCTCCGCTTTGATTCGGAAGGTAAAATCCAGCTTGACCTACCCTGCTGTAGTTATAATTATGGCGATTGCGATAACCACATTTTTAATCGTGAAAATTGTTCCAACGTTTAAGAGTATATTTATGACCATTCAGATTGACCTGCCTCTTTCGACTAAGCTGCTCATCGCATTTTCGGATTTAGTAAGAAATTGGCTTCCAATAGTTATCGTAGCGATAGCAATTTTTGTAGTTACGCTTACAAGAATTATTCGAACGCAAAAAGGCCGGCTCATATTTGATGCCTTACTTTTGAAGGTAGCGGTGATTGGGCCTTTGTTGAGGAGGGTGGCCATAGCGAGGTTTGCGCGGACACTTTCAACTTTGCAGAGAAGCGGCGTTTCGATATTGACGGCGTTAGAGATAGTTAGCAAGACCTCCGGCAATAAAGTAATCGAGGCGGTGGTGCTTAAGGCGCGCTCGAGCATCAAAGAGGGTCAATCGATAGCCCATCCTTTGGCGCAGAGCCGGGTCTTTCCTCCGATGGTGACGCGGATGATTTCCGTGGGAGAGCAGACTGGGAAATTGGAAGAGATGCTTTCGAAGATAGCCGATTTTTATGAGGACGAAGTTGATGCTACTGTTGCCGGGCTGACCAGCCTCATCGAACCAATTATCATCGCCTTTTTAGGTATTGTAGTGGGCGGCATAGTAATCTCTATGTTTCTTCCGATAATAAAATTGCTGCGGGTGGTGACGGGGTAGAAAGGTTGACAAGGAGGAATTGTATGGTATACTTATATATTGAGAGGGGCAAAAGGCGCTATCTTATAAGGTCATCGCCTTTTAAAAAGCCCTTGCTCTTTGGAAAGCCCAATCAGGGAAGAAAGGAGGGGGAATAAAAGATGATGAGGATACGCGGAAGAAAGGGTTTTACGCTCGTTGAGATAATGATCGTCGTCGCAATTATATCTTTATTAGCCGCAATAGCGATACCCAACTTACTTCGTGCCCGACATAACGCCAACGAGACAGCAGCGATAGCGTCGCTACGCACTATAAGCACTTCTTGCGAGAGTTACTTAGCCAACCAGTCACCGCTAACTTATCCCGCAAACTTAGCAGCGTTAAGTGGCGCAACGCCTCCGTATATCGATCCAACGTTAGGAGCTGGTACGAAGCAGGGGTATACATTTGCTTATGCCCGACAGAATAGCTATCAGTATACCTGTACTGCGACGCCAGTGACTTCAGGCGTTACAGGAACGAGGATATTCTTCGTGAATGAGACGGGCGTAATCAGACTCAACAGCGCAACGGGTACGCCTATTGAATAAGCGACTCCTCGCGTAAAAGCCCAAATTAAAGAAGAGGCGATGGGAGTTTTCCATCGCCCCTTTATTTTAGCATAAGTTATTTGACAGAAAGCAGTTTTATGCTATGCTTATTGTATGGTATACTTATATTAAGGAAGAAAGGAGGGGGAATAAAAGATGATGAGGATACGCGGAAGAAAGGGTTTTA
>CAZXJX010000030.1:0-3641 GCA_964641235.1 uncultured Planctomycetia bacterium | reverse complement strand
AAGCCCAAATTAAAGAAGAGGCGATGGGAGTTTTCCATCGCCCCTTTATTTTAGCGTTTTAATATATAACAATTCGTTAAGGAAAATTGGTCTTATGATATATTCTTCCCAAGAAAGGAATGTCCGTTGTTAAATAGGGCGAGCGCGTTCGCCTTAATTATAACAGTGGGTTTGGCGTGTTATCTAAACGCCATCGGCGGCGATTTTATTTGGGACGATATCGATTTAGTTTTGAATAACCCCTTAATAAAAAATATTAATAACTTAGGGAAGATATTCACCTCCGAATTGTACCTTAAAACTGACTATTATCGTCCGCTCCAAATATTAAGTTATCTATTTGATTATCGCTTATATGGACTTGCCCCTTGGGGATACCATTTAACCAATATAATCATTCACATTTTAAACGCGTTATTGATATTTTTTATTTTCGAAAAAATTACTGAAAATTTATTCATCTCTTTAGCGAGCTCGCTTTTATTCATCTGTGCCCCTTTTAATACAGAAGCGGTCACTTACATCTCGGGAAGGTCTGATTTGTTATTAGGATTATGCGTGCTTTGCGCCTTTTTCTTTTACATCAAAGGACGCTATGTCATCTCATTACTTTTTTTTATGCTCAGCCTCCTTTCAAAAGAACAAGCCATAATCTTCCCTCTATTTTTACCCCTTTACGATTTTTATTTCAAAAAAGGGGTAAGAGTAAAATTGAAATATTACTCTGCGTTTTTGATGTTCGGCGCCCTATATATTATCCTACGAATGAGCGTGTTAAATTTTACCCAGCGGCCATTGTTTTTTAGAAAGGTTAATTTTGCACTAGAGATAGATTTTTTTTCACGCGCCCTGACTTTTTTCAAAAGCGTAATCATATACTTAAAAATTACGTTCTTTCCTATAGGCCTTCATATGGGAAGAAAGATGGAAGTTGTAAAGACGTTTTTCGATCCTTATGTAATAGCTTTTCTGGCGATATTCCTGCTATTCCTCTTTGCGATAGTCAAATACAGAGAGAAAAGGAGGCTATTTTTATTTGGCTCGCTATGGTTTTTTATCATGCTCCTTCCGCAGTCGTGCCTTGTTTTCCCTTTGATTTTGGCAGAGCATTTTCTTTATCTGCCCTGCGCCGGTATATTTCTTATCTCAGGAATTCTGTTAGAGAGGATATGGCGCAACAAAAGAAAATGCGCTTTTATAATTTTAGGCATCTGGCTCTTATATTATGCTTCCCTTACCGTCATCTCTAATGCTCGCTGGAAAGACCCCGTTACGTTTTATAACTGGACGTTGAGATTTTCTCCTTTTAGTTACAAGGTACATTTCTCCCTTGGAAATTATTATGCCGATGGCGGTCAATTCGATTCGGCTTTAAAGGAATATAGAAAAGTGGTCGAAATTAATGAGACGGAAAACGTCGGCAACGTAATTTCCTCCGCCGTTCATCATAATATAGGGACGATGCTTTCTCGAAAAGGACTTCCAAATGAGGCTGAGGAGGAATACAAGAAATCGATCGAATTAAATCCAGAATCCTTGGACACGTATAATGATTTAGGCTGCTTATATATAAGACAAGGCGCGCTTCATAAGGCAGAGGAAATTTTCAGCGCAGCTTTAAAAATCGATCCCAAATCTGCGAAAATTTATTATAATTTAGGAGTGCTTTATGCACAAAAAAAGGATTTCAAGAAGAGCGTCGCTTTTTGGGAGAAGGCCTTAGAGTTCGACCCTAATTATAAACCGGCCGAAGAAGGGCTTAAGCAACTTAAGGATGGAGAATAAAGATAGCCGAAGCCCCCTTTAATAAATGTAAGTTTTATGGTATAATTTTTTATGGAGAATAAGGGCATAAAGTTAAAAGTCTCAGCGCCAAAGAAGGAGGCGATTATAATGAAGTTTTTTGCAGAGAAGGGCTTTACGCTGGTTGAGATGATGATCGTCGTATCAATCATACTATTGTTAGTTGCGATAGCAGTGCCTAGTTTCCTGCGTGTTAAACTCAATGCCAATGAAACAGCGGCGATAGCTTCGCTTCATACCATCGGCGTTGCATGCGAGAATTATCGGCTCGACCAGGCATCGTCAACTTACCCTGCAAGCTTGTCAACGTTAAGTAGCACAACACCACCATATATCGACGAGACATTGGGAAGCGGCACAAAACGAGGTTATGCTTTTAACTATACTCTAGTTAGCAGCTCTCAATTTACCTGCATTGCCTCCCCTCAGACCGCTGGCGTTACGGGGAGCAGGACTTTCTTTTTAAATGAGACGGGTGTGATTAGGTTAAATGGCGCTACCGGCACGCCCGTAGAATAAAGGCCCTAGAGTAAAGCCTAATCCCTTACCCCGCTAGAGAACATAGTTCTCTAACGGGGTTTACTCTTGACATTACTGTAAGTTAATTCAGATTGACAACCCCCCTTCTTTCTGCTATGTTAAGAAACATAGTTCACTTTTCATTAGAAGAGTGAACTTTTTTATTTCCGTTTTCTCTCCCTTACCCTTTCTGAAATAAGAGTCTGCCGTCGATTAAAATATATTTTAACAAAGGAGGTTTTTTTATGATTGATTTGACTTATTTTGCCACTCTCTTTTTTTTATCTTCTACTCCCGCGCCAATATCCTAATTCAAAAACCCCTAAATCCTGCCTTTCCCAGCTCGTCAGAAGCACAAATCTTATAAATTTCAAGCCAATAGCATTAATTACACAGTGCTTAAGGAGGTTCACTCTTCTAATGAAAAGTGAACTTCCAAGGGGAAAACCCCCAAAAAGCAGGTTTTCCTGGGTCCTGAATGAGCAGAAATACCTCAGGCTTTCTGATGTCAAAAGGCTAAAGAGAGCGTGCAGGAAGTCTGTAATACCCAGAGACTACTTTATGATAGAGATTGGCTTGAATACTGGCCTAAGGGTTGGGGAGATGCGCGAACTAAAGTGCGGGGATGTGCATATACAACCAGGCCAGTCATCCATCAACGTCAGCAACGGCAAGGGCAATAAGCCAAGGATCGTCAGAATAAACGGGGAATTCAGAAACAGGTGCAAGAGGTTTTTGCTCTGGAAAAAGAAACAAGGCCAGGGTATAGATGCTAATTTTTATCTCCTCACCACCAATAAGGGAACGCAGCTCAGCAAGAGGGCGTTACAGAAGGCATTCAAGAAATGCATTAAAAAGGCAGGTCTTCCAGGTCATTACTCCATTCACTCTTTAAGGCATACCTACGGCACCTATCTCTTAAAGGCAAGCAGGTACAATTTAAGACTTGTGCAGGAACAATTAGGTCATTCATCAGTCAGGATAACCGAGGTTTATACCAGCCTGATTGATCCTGATGTCAGGAAAGCAGTGGAGAATCTCTATCAGTAAAAAATGGGGTTTTCGCCACTGCGTGGAGCGTTTGAACTGGACGAGAGATGTTGAATAAAAAGGTTGCTGGGTTAATTAAGGAGGAGAAATGAAGAACCCCATTTTTCTTTTATTATCTTTTCTTTTAATAGCAAGTCCTGTATTTGCTGCCACCGAACTTGATTATATGGAATATACCACAGACGCCCTTGCTCAAGCAGCGTATGTTAGTAGTGATACTACAACAGTAGGATTTATATCTTACACGACTGGTGATGATGACGGTGGGG
>CAZXJX010000029.1:0-10838 GCA_964641235.1 uncultured Planctomycetia bacterium | reverse complement strand
CATCGGCGTAGGAGCGATTATAGATAGGTCGGGCGGAGAAGCAAAATTCGGTGTCCCCTTCAAAGCGCTTGCGAAGTTAAATATCAAAACCTACCAACCAAACAAATGCCCCCTATGTAAAGAAGGCATACCTGCCATAAAGCCGGGAAGCAGAAAATAATTTTTAGACTTCGAGTAATTTCTTCTTCGGGAAGACCAATCTCAGGAGGATAGGCGTAATTAAGGTGGTTATAAGCACCATAAGGACCATCGCTGAAAATATGTCCCTTGCGATAATCGCGTGAGTTAAACCATAACTTGCCACAATTAATCCGACTTCGCCTCGCGATATCATTCCTATTCCTACGCGGGTTGATTCTTTCAAGTTAAATCCGGTTGCAAGCGAGCCACCCATACAGCCCACTGCCTTCGTAAGAATTGCAATTAAAATTATTCCTACCGTAAAAGTTATATCGCCGCCCAGTTCACGGGCATTGGCGCGCAACCCTATGTCGATTAAAAATACAGGAACAAAGAAAGGATACGCGAATGTCTTTACGGATTCTTCAATTTTTTCAAAATATTTTGTTCTCGTCAATAGGACACCCGCTATATATGAGCCGGTAATGGCTGCTACTTTTCCTAAGAATTCCGCAGCCCAAGCGTAGAGAAAGCATAAAACCAAAACCATTGCGAATAGCGCTTTGCTAGCCGTAAGCTTTTCAGCATATTTTAATATAACATCAAAGAATTTAATTCCGACGAAGATTGAGATTATAAAGAATAAAGCGATTTGGACCATTAATTTCATTATCGATGAAAGACTTGTTGTCATAGAGCCGCCGGACGGCGGATTAATGGAGAAAGCTACTACCAGCGATAAGACGATAATTCCCATTACGTCATCGATTATGGCTGCGCCCAAAATTGTCGAACCCTCTTTCGATTTTAAGGCGCCTATTTCCATAAGGGTCTGGGCCGTGATGGAAACAGAAGTCGCGGTTAGGACGGTGCCGATAAAAATCGATTCTTTTAAAGGAAACCCTAACCAATTTGAAAACCATGCCCCGAAACCCATCGGAAGGATTACACCGCCTGTAGCTGCCCAAAAAGCGTTGTTTCCGACGCGCAAGATCCCTTTTATATCTGTCTCTAATCCGGCGATGAACATCAATAGTATGACGCCGATTTCGGCGATATCGTGTATGACTTCACCTAACGCCGGCACAATTTCAGCGCCGTGCGGTTGAAATATCGGCCAGCCGAGCATATTAAGTATGCTCGGGCCTAATATTAACCCTACCAAAATTTTACCGAAGACGGGCGGTTGCCCGATTCCTGCGCTTAAACTCCCGGCAAGTTTTGCGACCGCGATTATGATGCTTAATGCTACAAGTAATTGAAGGATATGACTCATACGCTATTTGGTTTTTCTACGGAATCGACCAGAATGTTTACGTTATTTTTAAGGACTTCCAAAATCCCCTTGCCGTTAGAATAAAAGACATTTGTCTCGTCCGGCTTTTCTCTTAATATAATTTTACCCCGCACCAAATTCGTAATGAGCGGGGCATGATTTGCCAGTATTCCTAAATATCCCAATTCTCCGGGCGCGATTAGCGATTGAACTCGCCCTTCGTAAATAGTTTCCTCCGGCGTAGTGATGCTTACGTGGAATAATTTATCGTCCATCTAAACGCCCGCACTTTCCTTTCTTAATTTCTCCGCCTTTTCAATTGCCTCTTCGATTGTCCCGACCATATAGAATGCTTGCTCTGGCAGGTTATCCAGCTCGCCCTCGACTATCATCCTAAATCCTTTTATCGTATCTTTTAGTTTTACGTATTTTCCCTTCGTCCCCGTGAATGCCTCGGCTACAAAGAAAGGTTGCGAGAGAAATCTCTGGATTTTTCTCGCCCTCGCGACCACTAATTTATCCTCATCGGATAATTCGTCTATTCCTAGTATCGCGATAATGTCGCGTAAATCCTTATATCGCTGCAGGATTTTTTGGACGCTTCGCCCCGTATTATAATGTTCCTCGCCTAAAATCCTTGGGTCCATAATCCGCGATGTAGAATCGAGGGGATCAACGGCAGGGTAGAGCCCCAACTCGGCGATTTGCCGCGATAATACGGTCGTCGCATCCAGATGAGAGAATGTAGTTGCGGGTGCGGGGTCAGTTAAGTCGTCTGCCGGAACATAGATGGCTTGGATAGAAGTAATCGAGCCGCGTTTCGTAGAGGTAATCCTTTCTTGTAATTCCGCCATTTCGGTTCCCAAATTCGGTTGGTATCCGACGGCGGATGGCATTCGACCGAGCAAAGTCGATACTTCGGAACCCGCTTGCACGAATCTAAAGATATTATCTATAAATAAAAGCACATCCATGCCTTCTTCGTCGCGAAAGTATTCCGCCATAGTAAGCGCCGATAACCCGACGCGCAACCTCGCCCCCGGCGGCTCGTTCATCTGCCCGAATACCAAAGCGGTCTTTTTGACCACACCTGATGCATTCAATTCAAGCCAAAGCTCGTTTCCTTCTCTGGTCCGTTCCCCGATGCCGCCGAATACTGATACACCGCCGTGTTCTGTTGCGATAGTTCGGATAAGCTCCATTACGATAACGGTTTTACCGACTCCTGCGCCGCCGAATAATCCTATTTTTCCGCCTTTTGGATAGGGCGCTAATAAGTCGATGACCTTAAGCCCAGTTTCCAATATTGAGGAGACCGGAAGTTGTTCCTCAAATGAAGGCGGCTCTCTGTGTATGGGGCTCTTTTTTTCGGGATGGAGGATAGGCCCTTTTTCGTCTATCGCGACGCCAAGCAAATTAAATATCCTTCCTAATGTCTGTTCTCCGACAGGGACCGAAATAGGCACGCCCAAATCCTTCGCTTTCATCCCGCGGACCAAGCCGTCCGTCGATGCCAATGCGATACAGCGCACCGTGTCATTGCCGATATGCTGCGCGACCTCCAAAGTTAGATCGATGCCTTTATCGGGATATTCGATTTTTACGGCATTTAAAATCCTGGGGACTTGATTTGCCGGAAATCTTATATCGACGCTAGGGCCTACAACCTGTACTATTTCACCGTATGTCATCTTTTACCCTTTCAACGCCTCTGCGGATGAGGCGACTTCGATTACCTCTTTCGTAATCGCTGCCTGCCGCGCTTTATTCCTTAGTAAGGTTAAACTATCTATCAATTCTTCGGCGTTATCGGTTGCCGCCTTCATCGCAATCATCCTCGCCGAATGTTCCGACGTGAACGCCTCTAAAAGGATGAGCTTCATTTTAGTCGAGATGTATCTTGGGATAAGTTCCTCTAAGATTCTATTTAAGTTCGGCTCTAATATATATTCTATTTGATGGTCTTTATTGCGCTCGATGTTTAAAAATTTTTCCAGCGTCGGTTTATATCTTAACGCCGATATAAAATGCGTATACGCGACATAAACCTCATCGGCCTCTCCCGATAAAAAAAGATCGGTTAAAGTTTTTGCGATTCCGTCCGCTATCTCGCTTGAGTAGCGGCCGTGAAGCCCTACATATGTATGCGGTATTACAAGCCCTTTCTTTTTAAAAAAATTGAAACCTTTTCTGCCTATCGCGACCAATTTTATCTCTCCTATCCCGTATTTATTTATGAAATCTTCGGCGAGACGAATGATATTATCGTTATAGGTGCTGCAGAGTCCGGAGTCGGAAGTTATCAAGCATAATACGGCCTTCTGTTTAGCGGCCCTTTCTTCGAGCAGGGGATGCGAAGCCGCTTTTACGCCGGTAAGGAGATTCTTTAAGATGGAATCTAATTTGAAGAAATACGGCCTCGAGGCATCGAGCGTTGTTTCTATGCGGTTTAATTTTGCTACCGAAACCATCTCCATAGCCCGCATTATCTTCTTTGTGCTCTCGACGCTGCGGATTCTTTTTTTTATCTGTCTAAGTGACTGTATCATTTTTTAATCTGTAATTCGAACTTCTTTTTAAACGTCAAGATTGCATTGTCTAATTTCTGCATCAGCGCGTCGGGCAATTCCTTCCTCGTTTCTATTTCGTGTTCGATATCGGGATAATTTTTTTCTATATATTTATAAAGTTCAATCTCAAATTTTCTTATCGAATCTATCGGCAGGTCATCCAAAAACCCTCGAGTTCCGACGTAGATTATTATCACTTGTTTTGAGAGGGTAAGGGGCTCATACTGGCCTTGTTTTAGTATTTCGACCATCCTCTCGCCGCGGATTAATTGCGCTTGAGTTGTCTTATCTAACTCTGAGCCGAATTGCGCGAAGGCCGCCAATTCCCGATATTGCGCTAAATCGAGTCTAAGCCTCCCGGCAACCTGCTTCATCGCTTTCGTCTGGGCTTTTCCTCCGACTCTCGAGACCGACAGCCCCACGTTTATTGCAGGGCGAACTCCCGCATAGAACAAGTCGGTTTCAAGGTAGATCTGCCCGTCGGTAATAGAGATTACATTAGTTGGAATATAACTTGTTATATCGCCGGCCTGTGTTTCGATTATCGGAATCGCGGTTAACGAACCGCCGCCTAACTCATCGGTCAGTTTTGCAGCTCGTTCCAATAAACGAGAGTGAAGATAAAAAATATCGCCGGGATACGCCTCTCTTCCGGGCGGGCGCCTTAAAAGAAGCGACAGTTGCCGATATGCTTGCGCATGTTTTGATAGGTCATCGTAAATTACAAGCGTATGTTTTCCGGAGTACAAAAATTCTTCGCCCATCGCGCATCCCGCATATGGCGCTAAGTATTGCAGAGGAGCCGGGGCTTCAGACGGAGCGCTTACCACCGTCGTGTATTCCATTGCCCCATATTTTTTGAGGGTCTCAACAACCGCGACTGTATTGGATAGCTTTTGTCCGATTGCGACGTATATGCAATATACATCTGCTTTCTTTTGGTTAATTATAGTATCGAGCACAATCGCGGTCTTGCCGGTCTGCCTGTCGGCTATAATTAATTCACGCTGTCCGCGTCCTATCGGAATCATGGAATCGATCGCCTTGATTCCGGTTTGCACCGGCTCTTTAACTGGTTGTCGCTGCACGACGTTGGGGGACTTACCCTCCAACGGCCTATATCGATCCGTAACTACGGGACCCTTGTCATCGATAGGCCTGCCTAATGCGTCGACCACCCGCCCTATGAGCGCTTTGCCGACGGGAACCTGCGCGATCTTACCGGTCCTTTTTACGACATCGCCGTCTTTTATCTCTTTGTCAGAGCCGAAGACAACAACGCCGACGTTATCTTCTTCGAGATTAAAGACCATGCCCATAGTATTACCCGGAAGCTCGATTAATTCTCCGACCATTGCATCGTCGAGCCCGTAGACGCGCACAATGCCGTCTCCGACCTGAAGGATGGTGCCGACGGACTCCATTTTCAGTTTCGTCTTATATTTTTCCAGTTCCTTTTTTATTATGGATGATACTTCTTCGGGTCTTAAAGCCATTAATGAACCTTAATTGCCATCAAGTTTTCTCTTAGTTCCGCAAGTGCTCTTTTTACCGAACCGTCGATTACGATGTTTTCGACCATCGCCGCAACGCCCCCGATTAAATCCGGGTCCAATTTTACTTCCAATTCCAATCTTTTTTTTAATTTCTCTTCTAATTTACCCTTTATCCGCCGTGTCAATTCTTTATTGATCGGCAACGCCGTCTTTAAAACTGCCTTTTCGATACCTTTTTCGCGATAGTAGATGACCTTGGCATAATCTGCGATATCGAGGACGTTCTCAATGCGCCCCTTTTTTGTAATCAATTTTAAAAATTCCCTAATTTCATCGGAAAAACTTTCTTTGAATATCTTATCTATCGCTTCGGATTTCTCCGCATAGGTGATCTCCAGGTTCTCAAAAAATTTTTTTAGTTGGGGAAAATCGCTTAAAATCTGTTTTGCTTTGGTTAACTCCTCAAAGCCCTTCTCCAGTCCAATCGTGCCCTTGGCGTAGCTTAAAAAACCCTCGGCGTATCTTCTTGCAGCAGCTTTATCTTTCACTTTATCTTCTCAAGTTCTTCTAAAAAATCCGAAACCAGTCTTTTATCCTTTTCCTCGGTCAGTTTCTCTTTTATTATCCTCTCGGTGGCGCCTATAGTCAGGTCGACTATTTTGCCCTTTAATTCCTCTTTGGCTTTCGAGAGTTCTAATTCGATATTCTCCTGCGCTTTTTCGAGGATAACCCGCGCATCCTGTTGGGCCTGCTCCCTTATTTCCTGCGCGATCCTCTTGCCGTCGAAAATAGCTTCTTGAATCTTCGCCCTGGCGGCATCTTCGATGGCGCCCAGTTTCGCGTCGTATTCCGCTTTTACTTTTGTGATTTCATTTTGGGCGTCCTCTATCTTCTTAAATTCGGAAGCGATTCTTTCTCTTCTTTCGTCTAATAATTTAAGGAGCTTCTTCCAGGCAAAGATCCTCAGGAGGAAAAGCACCAGCAGGAAACCCAACATTTGCGCAACTACTTCATTTGCGCTTAATAGTTTCAGCAGTTCCATATTTTAGGGTAATAGATTATATCTTTCCCATAAGGGAAAATCCGAGCACCAAAGCATAAATCGTCAAGGCCTCGATCAGCGCGCAACCCGCTATCATATTTATCAATATCTTCATCGATGCCTCAGGCTGGCGTGCCGTCGCTTCCATAGCCGCTGCAACAGCTTTACCCAAGGCCAACGCTGAACCGAAGGCGGCTATCGCAACTCCCATGGGAAGGAAGATCGAAAGCGCTACTTTGTAATCCATTTTTATGACCTCCTTTCAATGTTATTATTCTTCGTGTGATAATACAAGCGCAAAATATACAGTGCTCAAAAGCGTGAATACGACCGCCTGAATAACTGAAAACAGAATGGTCAGAAGCATGCTAAAGAACAGCAGAGGCACTCCTATAATACCAAAGTTTGCCGATATCGCAAGCAATTTATCCTCAGCCATAATATTGCTTCCGAGACGCAAGGCAAGGCTTAAGGGCCTAACTAATTCAGTGATGATATGTATGATGAGCAAGAGAAGCGGAACGAATATGCTAAACGCAATTACTCCTCTGGGATTTCCCATTAAGTGATCGAAGTAGCCCACCATTCCCATCTCTTTAATTGAGGTATATTGCACGTATAGGAAGACGCAGATTGCCAGCGCAGCGGTTGTAGACAGGCTTGAAGTCGAGGATTTCATAAAAGGTATCAGGCCAAATAGATTCATAAAGAGTATATATAGAAACAGCGTTCCGATGAAAGGCGTATATTTTTTTCCTTTTGCCCCTAGAATGCCGCATACAAAATCATCGAGCCCGCCTACGATAAATTCGATAAAAGCTTGCGACCTGTTAGGGATGAGAGCTCTTTTTCTGGAAGCTAAATAAGCGACGAGAGATATAATGCATACGATAATCAGGGAAAATATGACGTTCTCCCAGATATGCAAATAATGTGCGAAGGCGGTGCCTTCCAGCTTCTTTGCCAGAAGCGTTACCAGATTTGGCAGTTCATGGGCAGTTACGTTTGCTTCTGACATACGGTAAGCGCTCCCAAGATTAATAAAGTAGCTAAACCGGTAAGCAAACTAGAGAGAGGGAAGAGCTTCGAAAATAAGATTAAGTAACCGATTAAATATAAAATCGGGAACTTAACGAAGAGTATCAAAAAGATTTTTCCCTTGGATTTTTGAAGCACGGCGGCTTTCAGGGCATTCATCAAGAGCAAAAAATTTGTTATCGACCAGGCAGTCGCGACCAAAAGCCCAGTTGCCCAGCGCAATCTATGCGTAGCGCTTAACACAACCGATGCTATGGCGACGAGGAGAATAATTAAAGTTATCGATTTTTTTATCGATTCTCCCAATTTATGATTTCCTCTCCTCTTTAATTATCATATTTATTATTTTGATTATCTCTCTTGCGCTTGTCACAAATCCCAACGTCATACAGGCGAGCGAAATATAAGGCGCAAAGCCCAATTTTTTTTCGAGGTAGCCGCCGATGAAAAGCCCCATCAAAGGGCCGATTGCCAAAATCATAGGGATAAAAATTATAAGCCCGCCGATCTTGACCCATTTGTAGAATTCCGCCTTCTTATCGTCGGTCGAAGCCATATTATATTATAAATCTTATGGTTAATTCAAGGTATTTATATTAAGGGACAAGTATAAAGTTTAATTATTTAATAGTCTCTAAGACGAGTTTATTATTGGCGGAATCAATCTTTACGCTGAAATTATCCAAAAAAGACATTCCCAAGAGCCCATCTACCCCTGGTCCAGGCGGACTATCCATTACTGCGACTAAGACATCTTCTGCTTTTGAATCACCGACTTGGACGCTTTTTAGGGCAACGACTCTTCCCTTTGTTTTGCTACCATCGGCGAGCTGAAACTCTACTACATTTCGCTCGTCACCCAGATCGAGTTCAAGCCTGGTGGCGATATTTCTCGAGATGGTAACTAAACTTGCACCGGTATCTACAGCCATAAGGCAGGTTAATGCGTCATTGATCCTTGCCTCCACCACTAGATTCCCTGATGACTTTGTGATGGCGATTGCATCCCTATGTAAATTACTTTCGAAATTCGAAAGAGATTCGCCGATGGTATCGTAAAAGCAAATTTCATCCTCTGTAAGCTGTCTCCCTTCGGCGGATTTTAATTCCTTTTCAAAATATATTCTGAAATTATCCAGGTTATCTTTATACGTTACGATGGCTTTCTGAACCGCCTGGCCGTATTGAGGATATCTTTCGCTCATCCTCATAAGCTCATCTGAGAGAGAAGTAAGTTTTGCGCCCAAGGAATTTACACCGCTTACTACCTTGTTGTAATACTCGACATCGCGGGTTGGGTCCAGATTTTTAAGTTCCAGGTTTTTCGCATTAAAGGTTGATAGCGAAGAATTGAATTCCTCTTTCTTTTCTGTGAATCGCCTTTTTAAAGAAGTAAACTGACCCCTTTCGATGTCAACCTTATTTTTATTGTTCTTCAGTTCCTGAAACCTATTAGCCATATCATCCAGGCCTCGCGGCACGAACCTTCCTTGTTCGATATCCCTTTTTTTGAAATCTTTTATCAGTTCTGCTTGCTCTTTGCCGCCCGCCTTTTCTACGGATTCAATTTCGCTCTTTTCGACAGTCACTTTTCCAATGCCGATATCTACAGTAATGCTCGTATCAGTTTCCTCTTTTATTATGCCATTTAAAATGCGCTTGTTTTTCAACTGTATAGTATCAGACCATGCGTTGGACGCAAGGCAAGACCATAAAATAAGTAAGGTTATGAAGTAGATTAATCTTCGCATCTTAGCATTATGATAACAAAGAATGACTGGAATTTAAAGAAGTTTATATTGGATATAATCCGGCGAGGTTTGGCTAGAAGAGGGAATCTTTAATCCAATTTAAGAAGGGATGGGGCCAGACCCCAACTATTAAGATGCCAATCAGCGCAAGCATTAACGCAACCTGAAGCGCTATTGGCTTCGATTCTGCCCTGATTGCTTTTGGTTCTTCGAGATACATATATTTTACGACTCGGATGTAATAATACAATGCTATCACGCTATTTATAACTCCTGCAATTGCAAGGAGGTAAAATTTTGATTCGATTGCCGCCGCAAAGACCAAAAATTTTCCCAAAAATCCTGCAAGCGGCGGGATTCCAGCGAGCGATAACAAAAATAGAGTTAGCATAAATGCTGAAAGTGGGTCCCTTTTATATAGCCCTGCGTAATCTTCTATCTCGTCACTTTTGGTGGAGCGCGAAATTAAAACTACACATCCAAAGGCACCCAAATTCATCAAAGCATATGCGAGGATATAGAATAATATGCCTTCTATCCCAAGCGAGGTTCCGACGGTAAAACCGATTAATATATAGCCTGCCTGCGCTATGGAAGAATACCCAAGCATGCGTTTTATATTCGTCTGGGAAATTGCGATTACGTTTCCGACGGTCATCGTAAGAATAGAGATGGCCATAATCAAATCTACCCAATTGGGGAAGAGGGGAAAGAAATTTTTTAAGAACACCCTTACCAGCACCGCAAAACCCACCGCCTTAGGGCCTACTGAGATGAACGCCGTAACGGGAGTTGGGGCGCCTTGATAGGCGTCGGGAACCCACATATGAAACGGAACGAGCGCGCATTTAAAGGCGAAACCTGCCAAGATTAGGATTAAGGAGATGATCGCGGCTAAATTATTTATTTGATTTTTAGATAAGATCTCCGAGATGAGGGACAAATCAGTAGTGCCGAATAAACCGTAGATAAACGATATTCCGTAGAGCATAACGCCGGTTGCAAGCGCGCCGAATAGAAAATATTTTAAGGCGCCTTCGCTGGATAAGACATCGCGTTTTAGAAAACCGACCAAGACATAAGAAATCATGGAGACCATTTCAAGCGCGATGTAAATCATAAGGAGATTATTCGATGAGACGACCAACATCATAGCGATGGTTACGATTAGAAGGAGAAAATAGTATTCGCCGCAATCCTCATCCGATAATGCTCTGTACCCCATTGAGATTAAAATAACGGCACCGGCGATTAGGAGGGAGATTTCCTTAAAGAATTCCGAGAACGGGTCGTTAAGGAGTAAATTAAAGAATAGAGGCGAAGAAGCCTTGTAGCTTTGGGGCAGATATAATGTGGCTGCTGCGATTGCGGCAAGGCTAAGGATTCCTAAAGCATTCCTCTTTTTTATGAATAGCCCGATAATTAAAATTGCGAGAGCGAAATTAAGCAGTACAATTTCGGGCAAAATATATTTTATGCTTTCGGCAACGTTCACAGGATAATGCCCCCGATTTTTTGAATGAGCGCGCCGATTGCAGCCGCCTG